>NZ_WBRZ01000017.1:0-41838 GCF_008923895.1 Pseudomonas sp. GXM4 | reverse complement strand
ATGCGTTCCCTGTGGGAGCGAGCCTGCTCGCGAAGAGGCCGGCAGCCTCAGCGCAGAATAATCAGCTGCCCCAACACCCGATGCTGCTCAAACCCCAACACGCCCTGCAACGAATTGAGCACCGCCTGCGGGTCCTTGCTCGGAAAGCTGCCGCTGACCTTGCGCGCCGCCAGCTCATCGTTGAGCAGCACAATCCGCCCCGGGTAATAGCGGCGCAGATCCTCGACGACATCGGCCAGCGTGGTCTTGTAGTAGGTCAGCCAACCCTGACGCCAGGCCAGTTGCGCTTCACTGTCCACGGCATGCAGTTTTTCCGCAGTGCCGTCGGCATAAGCAACTTGCTGGCCGGCCGTGAGAATCTGTTGTTGGCCATGCTCATCCGCCGTCACTGCGACACGTCCGGACAATACCGTCACTTGCGCGCCGTGGAGTTGCCGGCGCACTTCGAACTGCGTGCCGAGCACCCGCGCTTCGCCCTGCTCCGCCGCCACCACAAACGGATCGCCGGTGTGAGTGACGCTGAAGAAAGCAGCGCCTCTGATCAATTTCACGCGGCGCTGGCCATGACTGAAATCCACAACAATCGCGCTGTCGGCATCCAGCGTCACTTGCGACTGATCGGCCAGTGTCACCGTGCGAATTTCCCCAGGTGCCGAGACATGATCAGCGCGCAGATCGTCGAGCCAGCGTTGCGCCTGCCACCCCGTGCCGAGACTGACCATCAACAGCAGACACGCGGCCATCGCCAGCGCGCCCGACCAACGCAACATCGGCGAACGACGCGGGGCGTCCATCGCCTGCAGATAACCTTGCATCGCGAGCGCATCTTCATCGGCCAGCGTGCGCGCCGGGCTTTCGCTGAGTTCCCAGATCACCTGCGCCTGCGCATACGCTTGGGCATGGGCCGGATCGGCGCGCAGCCATTGGCTGAAGGTCAGCTGATCGCCAGTGCTCGGGCGGTCGTGCAACAGGCTCAGCCAGGCCAGCGCGGCCTGTTCCTGGGCCGGTGTCGGCGTGATCGGGTTTGATGGCTTCACGGTGCTTTCCCTGGCAGGCGTGGCGCGGGGTCGCGCAGGCTGGCCTTGCAGGCCTCGAGGGCGCGCATCATATGTTTTTCCACGGCACTTTGGGACAGGCCCATGGCCTTGGCGATCTCGGCGTACTTGCGCCCGTGAATGCGATTGAGCAGAAAGATCTGCCGGGTACGCTCGGGCAAGGCGCGCAATGCCGCCTCGACATGGCGCAAATCATTACCGGCCTCCAGCGCAGCCTGGGGTTCGCTGCCATGGCTGTCGGGTTCGTCCGGCTGCCAGCCTTCGTTGACCCGCGTGCGCGTGCCTTCACTGCGCAAATGATCGATGGCGATGTTGCCGGCGCAGCGCAGCAGATAAGTGCTGAGCTCTTCGACCTGGACCAGCGGCCGACGCCAGAAGCGCAAAAACAGATCCTGGACCAGATCCGCCGCCGTCGCCCGACAACCGACGCGCCGATTCACCAGCGCCTCCATTTGCGCACGCTGGGACAGAAACACCTGAAGAAAATGCGCACGCGCGCCACGCGCTTCATCGTCACGCGATTCCGGCGGCAGACCGATCAGCACTTCAGCACTGCGCCCAGGCGGCGACCGGGCTCGCCAACAGGCTCAACCCGGCCAGGGCCATGGCCAGACGCGGGCGATACGGCAGCAACAGCACCAATGCCAAAGCGCTGAGCATCAGCACCGCGAACCAGTCGACCAGACCGAAACTCCAGCCACTGCCCGCGACCGCTGCCCACAGCGAAAGCGCCAGCAACAGCCATCCTGCCAACGCCAGACCCTGACGGCGGCGTGTCGACGGTTTGGCGCCGAGCAATTCGGCGTGATGACGTGGCATCGACAGGCACAACGCGGTGAAGCCGGCATAGGTGAGCAACAGGACCAGCAGCATCAGTTGGCCCCCTGTTCGACTGTGATCGAGCGAGGCGAAGGACTTGCGTTGCGAACGCTGACGGAGTCGCCCGTACGCTGCATCTTGCGCGCAGCCCAGCCGAGAAAAAGCCCCGTCGCCAGACACGTCAGATCAAATCCGGCCAGTGCCCAGTCGCGCTGCATCAGGCTGGCGCCAAGATTCCACGGTGTGGTCAGCGCATTGATCAGCGGCACCGCGATAAACAGCGCGGCGCCGAGCGTCAGCTGTTCGATCCACGCCTTGCGCCCCGGACGCAACACGGCGTGCACCACGCTCAGGCCCCAGCCTATGAAGAACGCGTTCACTTCCCAATCGGCCCGCCCTGCCAGACTCACCGGCAGCAGTCGATTGGCCAAAAAGAACACCGCCACCGCCGATACCAGGCCGGCCATGCTGGCGATATTCAGCACCTCGACCAGGCGCAACTCGAAGGGCAGCGCCGCGCTTTTCACGTGCTTGAGCTGCCGCTTGCCGAGCCAGATCACCAGCCCGGTGCCGATCATCGCCGTGCCAGCCAATCCGCAAATGAAATACAGCCAGCGCAACAGCGGCCCGGCGAAATGGCCCATGTGCAAACCGTAGAACGCGCCACCCACGGCCATCGCTACGGGTTGATCGGGGGTGCTGCTCAGAAGCTGCCCGGTGACGCCATTGAAGGTGACCGCCCGGCCGAAATCATGCACCACCCGATCGCCCGCGCGGGACAGCACCACCGTGGCGCTGGCATCGCCCGGGTTGCTCACCGACAGGCGCGCGGTATGGCCGCCCGACCACTGCTCGCTGGCCTTGGCCAGTAGCGGCGCCATGGCGGTCAGCGGTGCGGCGACATCGGCGCGCTCGGGCGTCTTCGAGGCGGGAAAGACTTCGTCGTAGAACTTGCGCACGTCGCTGCCGTAAGAGGCAACGATGCTGGCCGGCATGACCATCGACATGAAAATCACCAGGCTGCTGTAAGTGATCATCAAGTGAAACGGCAGCACCAGCACGCCCACGGCGTTATGCCCGTCGAGCCAGGAACGCTGGCCCTTGCGCGGGCGGAAGGTGAAGAAGTCCTTGAAGATTTTCTTGTGGGTGATGATCCCGCTGATCAACGCAACGAACATCACCATCGCGGCGAGAGTCGCCAGCCAGCGCCCCCATGGATAAGGCATCTGCAACTGGAAGTGAAAGCGGTAAAAGAACTCGCCGCCCATGCTTTCGCGGCCCTGCACCTCGGCCCCGGTCTGAGCGTCGAGAGTTCGGGATTCGAAGCGGCCGCGCTCGCCGGGTTTGCCCGGCGCCTGTTGCCAGCGCACCGTCAGGCCAGGGTCGCGGGCATCGGGCAAATCGATCAGCCAGCGCGAGGCGCCGGCGGCGTGTTGTTGCAGATAATCTTGCGCCAGCGCCAGGCTCGCTTCGCTATCAAGCGAATGTGCAGCGATTTCCGGCTGCATCCAGTGGCTGATTTCATCTTTGAAATAAGCGAGCGTGCCGGTGAGAAAAATCGCGAACAGCAACCAGCCGAACACCAGCCCGGCCCAGGTGTGCAGCCAGGCCATCGCCTGCCGGAAGCCCTCTTTCATGCCAGCCCCAGACCGCGCGCGGCACCGGAAACGGTGGCGAGAATCACGCTCGGCACCAACAGGCCGACCCACGCCGACCACGCGCTGCGGCAGGCAAAACACCAGAGCACCGCGACCAGATAGACCAGAAAGGACACGGTCATGCCAGTGACCACCGCTTCGGCGCGGTTCAACGGCAGCCACAACGTCAGGGTGACACTGGCCAGCGCCGCCACCAGATAGCCGCCGAAAATCGCCGCCAGCACTCGCGAAGTGACGGCCAGACGATAGGACATGGGAAGGGTGGCGAGTTTGCCTTTCATGTTTCGACCCTGAAACGGAAACGTTCGGCCGACAAGCCGAATCTACAGGCGAGCAATATTAATGATAAATATTCTCATACGCAAAAGCATCTGATTGCCGGACACTGTCGCCAGCCTCTACAATGCGAACCGTTCTTGTTCTCTAATGCACGTTCTCTACGCAAGTTTTGCGTCCGGAGTCATTTCGTTGCCGCCCGCCCATCCCGTCGAATCGCTCTACCACGCTCATCACAGCTGGCTCACCGGCTGGTTGCGGCGCAAGCTCGGCTGCCCCGACAGCGCGGCGGATCTGGCTCAGGACACGTTCATCAAGGTGCTGACCGCCCGCGAACCACCGGTGATCATCGAACCGCGCGCCTTTCTCACCACCTTGGCCAAGCGCGTGCTGTTCAATCATTACCGACGCCAGGATGTGGAACGCGCCTACCTCGAGACACTGGCGCAGATGCCTGAGATGGTCGCGCCGTCGGAAGAGCACAAAGCGATCATCCTGCAGACGTTGATCGAACTCGATGAGCTGCTCGACGGCTTGCCGCGCCAGGTCAAACGCGCCTTTCTGCTCGCGCAGGTCGATGGTCTGACTTATCCACAGATCGCCGCAGAACTGGGTATTTCGGTGGCCACGGTCAAACGCCATTTGAACAAAGCGGCCATGCGCTGCTATTTCGCCCTGTGAATCGGGTGCCGGATTTCTCCGCGCAAGTCGCCGAACAGGCGGTGCACTGGCTGCTGGAAATGCAGCAGGGCACGCTGACCCCACGCCAGCAACAGGCCTGGCAACAATGGCTGGATGCACACAGCGAACACCGCCGGGCGTGGGAACACATGCAACGGGTCAACCAGCGTCTGCGCGGCGTTTCGTCGCCGTTGGCCCACGCGGCGTTGAACGGGCCGAAGTCTGGCAGCCGTCGTCAGGCGCTGAAAATGCTGCTGATTCTCGGTGCCGGCTCAGCGGCGACCTGGGGCCTGCGCGAGCACACGCCGTTGCCGTCGCTGCTCGCCGATTACCGCACGCCGGTGGGCCAGCGGCGCAAGATCGGATTGGGCGGTGCCGATTCGTTACAGCTCAATACCGCAAGTTCCGTCGATGTCGATGACGCGCAGCGTACGATTCGTCTGCTCGAAGGCGAAATGCTGTTGAGCGCTGCAAATCCGTTCGAGATACGCACGGCACACGGCGTGCTGAAAAGCCAAGGTGCGCGCCTCAATGTGCGGCAGTTTGTTGATCGCACGCAGATCGCCCTGTTCAAAGGACGAGTCGAACTCGTCGCCAACCAGCGCGCGCCCCTGCTGCTGCCGGTCGCGCGGCAGTTGAGTTTCACTGCCAGCTCCGTCAGCGCGGCCAAACCACTGGACGCCAACAGCGGTGCGTGGACTGACGGCATGCTGGTCGCCGCTCATATGCGCCTCGGCGATTTCCTCGAAGAGCTTGGCCGCTACCGGCGCGGGCAGCTGCGGTGCGACAGCCAGGTTGCCGATCTGCTGATTTCCGGAACGTATCCACTGGATGACAGCGAGCGGATTCTCGACCTGTTGCAGGTCAGTCTGCCGGTCAGAGTGAAGCGCTTTACCCGTTATTGGGTGAGCGTCGAAGCGCGGGTGTAAAAAAACGCCAAAACAATGAGCCGTTTTTCAGATCTGGCGTGACAGAGAAGGAAAGCCCCCTTGATTCCACCTTCTCAGGATCATCCACATGCAGCCCACCCGCCTTACCCCACTGGCCCGCAGCCTGCGCAATCTTCTGCTCGGCGCCAGCCTGAGTTTCACCGCCCTGCCCGCTGCGCTGGGCGCCGAGACCAAGGTTTATCACATCGCCCCGGCGTCGCTGGAAACCGCGCTGAACCAGTTTGGCCGTGAAGCCGGCGTGCTGATTTCCTTTGGCTCGCAAGTCACCAGCGGTGTGCAGAGCCGGGGTCTGGAGGGCAATTACACGACGCAACAAGGCCTCGATGCCCTGCTCGAAGGCACCGGCCTGCAAGCCCGCGCCGAAGGCGACAATGCCTTCAGCCTGCAACCGCTGGCTGACGCGGCGCTGGAGCTGGGCACCTCGACCGTAGTCGGCGACTGGCTCGGCGATGCGGCGCAGATCAATGTCTTCGAACACCCCGGGGCGCGTGATGTGATCCGCCGGGAAGAATTCGAACGCCAGGGCGCGACCCAGGCCCGCGATGTGCTCAACCGCATCCCCGGTGTGAATGCGCCGGAGAACAACGGCACGGGCAGCCACGACATGGCACTGAACTTCGGCATTCGTGGTTTGAATCCACGCCTGGCCGCGCGCTCGACAGTATTGATGGATGGCATCCCGGTGCCGTTCGCGCCGTATGGTCAGCCGCAGTTGTCGTTCGCGCCGATCAGCATGGGCAACATGGATGCCGTGGACGTGGTGCGTGGCGGCGGCGCGGTGCGTTACGGCCCGCAGAACGTCGGCGGCGTGGTCAACTTCGTGACCCGGGCGATTCCCGACGAGCCAACGATCAAGGGTGGTTTCCAGAATGAAACCAGCCCATCGTCGAGCCACGACGGTTTCAAGACCAGCGCCAATCTGCTGGCCGGCGGCACCAACGCCAACGGCCTCGGTGGTGCGCTGTTGTACTCCGGCACCCGTGGCGGTGACTGGCGCGAACACAGCGATACCGAGATCGACGACCTGATCCTCAAGGGCAAGTACCAGCTCGACGAGGCCAACAGCTTCAACGCCATTGCCCAGTATTACGAGGGCAAGGCCGACATGCCCGGCGGTCTCAACGTCGCCGATTACGATGCCGATCCGTATCAATCGACGCGGCCGAAAGACCAGTTCTGGGGGCGCCGCACGATGTTCAACTTCGGCTACCGCTACCAGGAAGATCGCCGCGAATTCACCGCCAACACCTTCTTCACCAAAACCCTGCGCAGCGGTTATCTGGATCAGGGCACATTCCTTTCGCTGTCGCCCCGCGAGTATTGGGTACGTGGCCTGGAAACCCGTTTCGCCCAAGGCTTCGACCTGGGTCCGAGCAGCCATGAAGTCGGCGTCGGCTACCGCTACATCAACGAGGCCGGCCACGAACTGCGTTATCGCACGCCGATCAGCGCCAACGAATACCCGACCACCAGCAGCCGCAACGACCGCGACACTCGCGGTGGTACCGAGGCCAACGCGTTCTTCGTCGATGACCGCATCGACATCGGCAAATGGACCATCACTCCGGGCGTGCGCTACGAGATGATCGAGTCGCAACAGACCAACAACCTGACCAACGTCAAATACAAGGGCGACTACAACACCGCGCTGCCGGCGCTGAACGTGCTTTATCACCTCACCGACAGCTGGAACCTGTATGCCAACACCGAAGGCTCGTTCGGCAGCGTGCAATACAGCCAGATGCCCAACCGCGTGAGCAGCGGCGAAGTGAAACCGGAAAAGGCCCGCACCTGGGAACTCGGCACGCGCTACGACAACGGTGCCCTGCGCGCGGAGATCGGCGCATTCCTGATCAACTTCGACAACCAATACGAAAGCAACCAGACCAACGACTCGGTGATCGCTCGCGGCGAAACCCGCCATCAGGGCATCGAGACCAGCGTCAATTACGCGCTGGATGACTTGAGCCCGGCGCTGGCCGGTTTCGATGTCTACGCCAGTTATGCCTATGTCGACGCCACCATCCGCGAGGACGGGCCGAACAAAGGCAACCGCGTGCCGTTTTCCTCCAAACACAAAGGCACGATTGGCGTCGGTTATACCGAAGGGCCATGGAAGCTGAATCTGGACAGCAGCTTCCAGAGCGACCAGTTCGCCGACAACGCCAACACTTCGAAAGAAAGCGCCGATGGCAGCACCGGCAAGATCCCCGGCTACATGCTGTTCAGCAGCCGCGCCGGGTATGACTTCGGACCGCAACTGTCGGATTTGAATGTGGCGGTGGGCGTGAAGAACATCTTCAACACGCAGTACTTCACACGCTCGTTCGATGACAACAACAAGGGCAAGTACGTGGGAGAGCCGCGGACGGTTTATGTGCAGACGTCGGTGGCGTTCTGATCCCAACCCATGGAGATCAAAAGCCCCTCACCCTAACCCTCTTCCAGAGGGAGAGGGGACTGACCGAGGTGTATTTACGATTTACGCTCGCCTGCAATATCGAGCCGAACGCTGGACCTGAAAACAACCGGAATCGGCTCCCTCTCCCTCGGGAGAGGGCTGGGGTGAGGGGCTACGGTCTTAAACCCTGCGAGCAATCACCAACACCACAAACAAAAAAACGGGCCTGCATCAGCAGGCCCGTTCTCCTTAGTCACTTGTGAAATCAGCGCATCAACTGTTGATCGCTGCCTGTTCGTTCTCGTCAAATTCTTCCGCCAACAGCTTGTCGTTGGCCTTGCCGGTAAATGGCACTACAGCGGCGCGTGGTTTACCTCGCAGTTTGCCGAACAGATGATCCAGTTTGTGCTCCAGTTTCTCGGCGGCACCGTCGATCGCCTGTTCCAGCGAATCGGCTTTATGGGTCACGGAAATCGGTTGGTGGCCTTTTGGCCGCGCTTCCAGTTGGCAGCGCAAGTCATGGGGACCTGGTTTCTCGCCGTTCTCGTCGCTCAGGTGGACTTCGACACGGGTCAGGTCTTCTTCATAACGGTCGAGCGTGCTCTCAATAGTTGTACGTACCCACTCCTCCAGTCGCTTACTGCTTTGAATATGGTTATCGCTGTTGACTTGGATTTGCATAGTTCATCCCTTATTTCAGCTAGCTCGCTGGAGGCCTTGAAGTGAATTTCCTGACCTCCTGGTTACAACAATCGGCCCGAGCGGCGAACATTTCAACCCCTGAAAAAAGAAAAATATTCATTCGCAAAAAAAGCCGGACAACCGAGCGAGGCGCTGTTAATGTCGGGAGTTGGGTCGACCCGCTCCGCAGAAAAATCTGCTCACATCTGCTGCTCGTTCAGCGGGTGCAGACTGCGGAAAATTCCCGCCTCCTCCACCAGCCAATCATGCACAGCGCGCACGCCCGGATGGCTCAACGCCCCCGGTGCATACAGCAGCACATAGCGTTTATGGTTCGGTACTGACAAGCCGAACGGCACGATCAACGTGCCGCGCTCCAGCTCATCGTTGAGCAACGTGCGCCGGGCAATCGCCACGCCCATGCCGGCAATCGCCGCTTCGATGGTCAGGTGATTGCGATTGAAGGTGTGGCCGCGTCGCACATCGGCGCCTTCGAAGCCGATCGCGTTCAGGTAGAACTCCCATTCCGCGTATTCGTAACTGCCACGCCAGGCGGTGATGTCGTGCAGCAACGGGAAATGCACCAGATCGGCCGGACCGTGCAACGGCGGTCGCCCGCGGAGCAGGCTCGGCGCGCACACCGGAAATATCTGCTCGTCGAGCAAGGCTGTGGATAACAATCCTGGGTAACTGCCATCGTTAAGGTCGATGGCCAGATCGAAATCGCCCTCATGCAATGGCACGCTGCTGTCCTCGGCCACCAGGCGCAACTGGATATCCGGAAAGCGTTGCTGCAAGCGCGGCAGGCGCGGAGTCAGCCACTTGCCGAGAAACGACGGGATCGAGCGCAACCGCAGAGTTCCGCTGATCATCCCGGCGTCCAGTCGGCGCAATTCCGCATCGATGCTGCCATAGGCTTCGTTGACGGTAATCGCCAGCCGCTGCCCCTGTGCACTCAACTCAACGCCACGCGCGCGCCGATGAAACAGGCGAAAGCCCAGGCGCTCTTCCAATTGGCGAATCTGCTGGCTGACCGCGCCCGGGGTGATGTGCAGCTCTTCGGCACAACGGGTGAACGACAGGTGCCGCGCGGCACAGGCAAATACCTGCAGCCAGACATAGGTCTGGGCATGCAATTGACGACTCATTGTTTAGTCCTGCTAAAGGCTGTCTTAGGAGGTTTCGTTGGTCACCTCGAACCGAGGCAGGCAGTATCGCCGACATTGCGCTTGTCCGACAAAAAATGGCAGCGATTCCTACTCCATTGCTTGTAAGGGTTTAGCATGGCTATCAGTGTTTTCGATCTATTCAAGGTGGGCATCGGCCCGTCCAGTTCCCATACCGTCGGTCCGATGCGTGCAGCGGCGACCTTTGCCCAGGCTCTGATCGATCAGCATCTGCTCAATGATGTGCGACGTGTGCAGATCCGCCTTTACGGTTCGCTCTCTGCCACCGGCGTCGGCCACGCCACTGACCGCGCAACGGTCATGGGCCTGATGGGCGAATGGCCGGACAGCATCGATCCTTCGACCATCGAGCCACGCATCCAGCAACTGCGCGAAACCGGGCAACTGTCCCTCGCCGGTCAACGTTCGATTGCCTTCGACTGGCAGAGCGATCTGCTGCTGCTCGACGAGAGCCTGCCCTACCACCCCAACGCCATGTCGCTGAGCGCCTTTGGCGAAAGCGCCGAGCTGTTCGCGCAAACCTATTACTCGGTCGGCGGCGGTTTCATCGTCGAAGCGGCTGAAGCCGAATCTGGCGTGGCGCCAACCAGCGACGTGGTGTTGCCCTACGATTTTTCCAGCGCCGCCGAACTGCTCGCTTTGTGCAAAAAGCACAATCTGCGCGTGTCCGAACTGATGATGGCCAACGAGCGCGCCTGGCGCAGCGATGCCGAGATTCGCCAAGGCCTGTTGCACATCTGGTCAGTGATGCGCGAGTGCGTCGAACAAGGCTTGCGCCACGAAGGCATCCTTCCCGGCGGTCTGAAAGTACCGCGTCGCGCAGCGAAACTGCACCGCAGCCTGTTGGAAATCGGCAAACCGAATGTGATCAGTTCGACCCTGTCGGCAATGGAATGGGTCAACCTGTTCGCCCTCGCCGTCAACGAAGAAAACGCAGCAGGCGGGCGCATGGTCACCGCGCCGACCAATGGCGCCGCCGGGATCATTCCGGCGGTTCTGCACTACTACATGAAATTCAATCCGGATGCGTCTGACGATGATGTCGTCGCGTTCTTTCTCGCTGCAGCCGCCGTTGGCATTTTGTGCAAGAAAAACGCCTCCATCTCCGGCGCCGAAGTTGGCTGTCAGGGCGAAGTCGGTTCGGCTTGCGCCATGGCCGCCGCCGGCCTGGCCGACGTCCTTGGTGCGACACCGGAGCAACTGGAGAACGCTGCCGAAATCGGCCTGGAACACAACCTCGGTCTGACCTGCGATCCGGTCGGTGGCCTGGTGCAAGTGCCGTGCATCGAGCGCAATGCCATCGCGGCGGTGAAGGCGATCAACGCCACGCAAATGGCCCTGCGCGGCGACGGCAATCACTTCATTTCCCTCGACCGGGTGATCCGCACCATGCGCGACACCGGCGCCGACATGCACGACAAATACAAGGAAACCTCGCGGGGCGGGCTGGCGGTGAACTGGGTGGAGTGCTGATCGGCCTGACTGCACTGTCAGCGATCATCAGCTCATTCCTGCCCTGAAAACGCGCCACAAAAAACGGCGAGCCCCGAGGCTCGCCGTTTTTTTCGCCGTGTTTATTGTTCGACAATTTTTCCGGCATGCACCTTGCTATATCACCCTTGAGGCAAACGGACATTGCAAACCTCAGCGAACGAGATGCCAGTGGTCTGGTGTTGCGAACCAAATCGGATCATGGCCGGTCAACAACTGCACGTTCAATCAGGCGGTGACGCATCATGGACAACCCATTTCAAATCATTACCGATGCCTTCGCGCCGGACTATCAGATCAATCTGAGCATTCAGGGCCTGGACGGCAGCATCATGCTGACCCTGTCCAACGCCGGCCGCATCGTGGCCAAACGCATGATCAGTGCCGAACAGCGCAACGATCCCGAGCGTTTGAAACGGCTGGTACAAAGCATCCAGTTCGGCATCGCCATCGAACAGGGTCACAGCGCCATGTCGATCCTCGAAGCCATGACCAGCGGCGCCGGGCTGACCCCGCCACCGCCACGGGTCAAAGGCCAGCCCGGCCAGGCGGCGGGCCTTTAAAGCTCGCCCTTCTCCACTTCAGGATGTTCGCTGGAGCCCGTGCCGAGCTTGCGCTGCGGGTTCTCGATCTTCACCGAAGGAAATTGCGACGAAGCGTAACGCACCACCAGGATCGCAAACGCCAGCAGCAGAATGCCGCCGCACAGGTAGATGATGCCCATGTCCGGCGGGTTGTGGTGCGAGACGTTGGAGATCAGCAGGCGCGTCAGTGCAGTGATCGCCACGTAGATCAGGAAGCGCACCGGCATGTGGTTGGTCTTGAAATAAATCCCGACCATCGCGCCCAGTTCCAGATAGATGAACAGCAACAGAATGTCATCGATCTTGATGTGCCCGACTTCGAGCATCCCGAGAAACTCCATCACCGCCGCCCACGCCGTCACCGCACCAATGGCGAATAGCGCCAGGTAGTGAAAGGTTTCAACGAACAGGTTGCCCAGGGACTCGGCCAGTTGATGCACATTACGCCGCAGTTTCTCGGCCCAGTTTATTTTCACGATGAGTTTCCTTAGCCCGTTTCGGGCGGATGATGCGTATCGCACGTGACGGTTTTGCGCGCGCGCCTTGTTGCAACGGTTTTCATGCAGGTTCAGGGCCACGCATCATGGCGATCCGCCGCAAATCCCGCGCCGTGGCGTTTGGTCGCACCGCTGGAGTTTCTGTGGGAGCGAGCCTGCTCGCGAATAGCAGCCACCCCGTCCCCTGACAAACGCCAAATCCGGTCTACATTGAAAAGCCACTACCCATGGCGCAGGGATTCGCTTATCCTTTTCGCTGTATATGGATACAGTAGTCGTCAAGACAACTTAACGTGAAGGCATGTGAGGTGGTGAATGGCCGTCGAAGTGGTATACCGCAGCAGCCGAGATCTGGAGCGCTTGTTCATGGATAAAGCCGAAGCTGATCGTCATGACAAAATGCTCGAACTGGCCGAATATCTGGCCGATGTACTGCAAAAAGCCGTTCCGTCCCTGACCGAACAGCAAGTGGAAGAAGCCGGGATCTACATGGCGAAGAATCGTGATGTGTTCGCCCGGGCATTCAAGAGCCAGCCGGATGCGCTGTCGGAGCTGATCAATGCGCCAGCCGAGCCTGTCGAAAAAGCTGAATCGGCAGAACCTGACGAGGCGCCGGCGAAGCCCGCCAAAGCAGCGAAAGCGCCGAAGTAATCAAAAAGATCGCAGCCTTCGGCAGCTCCCACATTCCGAGTGTAGGAGCTGCCGAAGGCTGCGATCTTTTGCTTTCAGCGATACAAAACCTTTTCCGCCAACTCATCCGCCACCCGCGCCGGCGAACGTTTTTCCGCCTGCGCGTGAGCGAAGACCTCCGTGAGCCGCGAACTGATCTTCGACAGATGTGCCGTGATGGTCGGCAACTCCTCGCCACGATGTTTAAGCGAAACGTAAATAAGCCCGCCGGCATTGATCACATAATCCGGCGCATAAAGAATCCCGCGCCGTTCCAGTTGATCCGCCACATCCAGATGGGAAAGTTGATTGTTCGCCGAACCGGCCACAGCGGAACAGCGCAGCTGTGAAACGGTGTGACTATTAAGCACCCCGCCCAACCCACAAGGCGCGAGAATGTCGCACGGCGTGCTGAGCAATGCGTCGTTGGCGATCGGGTGAGCATTGAGCTGCTCCATCGCCAGTTGCACCTTGCCGTGGTCGATGTCACTGACCAGCAACTCGGCGCCGGCAGCGTGCAGTTGCTCGGCCAGTGCATAACCGACGTTGCCAAGCCCCTGAATCGCGATGCGCAGGCCTTCGAGGTTGTCGCTGCCCAGACGCGCCATCGCCGTGGCGCGAATGCCGGTGAACACGCCCATGGCCGCGTGCGGTGCCGGATCGCCTGCCGAGGTGGTGCTGGTGACATGCCGCGTCTGTTGAGCAATGCAGTCCATGTCCGCCACTGAAGTGCCGCTGTCGATGGCGGTGATGTAGCGACCGTCGAGCTGCTCGATGCAACGGCCGAAAGCCTCGAACAACGCGGCGCGATTCTCGACATGGGCCGGGCGCACGATCACCGCCACCCCGCCGCCCTGCGCAAGGCCGGCGAGCGCCGCTTTGTAGCTCATGTTTTGCGCCAGGCGAATGGCGTCCTCGACCGCAGATTCGTCGTTGGGATAGGCAAGGTAACGGCAGCCGCCCAGGGCTGGCCCCAGGCGACTGTCATGAATGGCAATGACCGCCTTCAACCCGGTGACCGGGTCCACGCTCAAGTGCAGCGATTCCAGGCGAGTGCTTTGCATGAGAGCGAACATCGACAGGCTCCCGAATCACTTCTTGTAGAACGCCAGTATAGGCTTGCCCCTGAAAATTGCTGGCGCGCACCGGCATGAGCCGCCGAGCGGACAATGTTGCGCCGCTATAACTCGCGCTCAACGCGCCCGGCACTGGACGAACAACCCGGACGGGGCTAAAACGAGGCATTGGAGGGAGATTTTGATGAGTGCGCGCCAACGCTTTTTCGAATGCCTGCATCGTTCACCGCCAGCGCTGCTGGAAGCTGCGCTGTGGATAAGTGCCGAGCACGACAAAACCCTCGAGCCCGAGGCATGGTTGCGTACCTTCAAGGATCTGCAACTACGCGTCAGCTATGGTTTGCCGATGCTGCCGGTCAGCGAACTGGCGCAACCGTTGTTGCGGCGCATGGTCGATCTCGGTTTCGCACAGGATGATTTCCTGCCGCTGCGCCCGCAGGCGGCGCTGCTGCACCGCGTGTTGCACACCCAGCGCGGTCAGCCGCTGGCGTTGGCGTTGATCGCACTGGAACTGGCGCATGGCCTCGAAATTCCTTTGGTCGGGGTCAACTTCCCCGGGCATTTCCTGTTGCGGGTACCCGGCGCCGACCACTTGCTCGACCCTTGCGGCGGGCGACGCTTGTATCCCAACGACTGTCGCGAACTGTTGCAACGCCAATACGGGCCGAACATGCAGCTCAGCGCCGAGCATCTGCTGACGGCCACGCCAGTGCAGATGCTGCAGCGTCTGTCACGCAATCTGCGCCAATTGCATCTGACCCACGACGATCACATCGCCGCGCTGATCGACGCAGAACGAGTGCTCGAACTGGGTGATGCGAAGGCCTCTGATTACATGGCCCGGGCCAGTCTGTATCAACGGCTGGATTGCCCGAACGCTGAGCGCTTCGACCTTGAGCACGCGCTGATGCTCAGTGAAGACCCGATCCAGCGCCTGCGCCTGACCGAACGCCTCGGCCATCTGCCGCCCAACTCCGTCGTACATTGACTACCTTCCGCAGGCTGCCCCCATCCTTGAGGCCCATACAAAGCTGTGTGGGAGCGAGCCTGCTCGCGAAGCAGGCACCTCGGTCTCCGGTCAAACCGCGTTATCGTTCTTCGCGAGCAGGCTCGCTCCCACGGTGGCTCGGGAGGCATCAGTGGGCGAGCGCACCTGAATGATCAGCAGTGCGGCAATCACCGCCGGGATCGCGCAGAAGAAGAAAATCTGCGCCACCGGTATATGCATTGCCAGCAGCAGGCTGCCGAACAGCGGGCCGAGGATCGAACCGAAACGTCCCACGCCCAATGCCCATCCGGTGCCCGTGGCGCGCACATGGGCCGGGTAGAAATTGCTGGCAAAGGCATTCAGCGTCAGTTGCCCGCCGATGATGCAGAACCCGGCGGCAAACACACAGGCCACCAGAAAACGCGGATCGTCGTGGTTGAGCCCGAGCAGAATCGTGCACAGCGCCGCCCCTGCCAGTACGCCGGACAACAGGCGCACCTTGCGTTGCAAACGGTCGGCGAACCAGGCCATACAGATCGCGCCAAGGGTCCCGGCGAACAGGAACATCGACGTCACGAGATTGGCTTCGTTGAGTTTCAATCCGCTTTCCAGCAGCAGCGTTGGCAGCCAGCTGATCATGAAATACAACAGAATCAGGCTGACAAAAAACGTCGCCCAGATCAACAAGGTTGGCCGCGCGTAGCCGTTGCGAAACAACTCGACCACGGTCAGTTTGCTGCCCTGCTCACGCTCGTTCTGCTCGACGCTGGCCAGCGGTGGCTGCCAGTCCGGCAACATCCGCGCGCTGACTTTGCGCAGCCGTGCATACGGCGGTGCATCACGCAGCAAACGCGGCAGCGATTCCGGCAACATCCACCAGAGAAACGGGAACAGCAGCAACGGCGTCACGCCGCCAGCGAGGAACACAGCCTGCCAGCCGAACTGATCGATGAAACCGGCGGCAACAAAACCGCCCGCCGCCCCACCGAACGAGAAACCACAGGCAGCCAGCGTCACCATTAACGTACGCAGACGCGGTGGTGAATATTCCGACATCAAGGCCATGGCGCTGGGCATCGCGCCGCCCATGCCGATGCCGCAGATGAATCGCGCGATCATCAGCGTGTTCAGCGAATCGGCGAAAACCATCAGCACCGTCAGCGTGGCGTAGATCAATACGCAGGCAAGCAGAATGCGACGCACACCGAAGCGGTCAGCCAGCGGCGTAACCGCGAGAGAACCGAGGGTCAGGCCGAGCAGGTTGGCGCTGAAAACCGGCCCGAACACGGATTTTTCCAGTCCCCAGTCTTGGGCCAGCGCCGGCACTACATAACCGAGCACCTGGGCGTCATAACCGTCGGTGACCAGCAGCAACGCCAGCAGAATCAACAGCAACCACTGATAACGGGACACAGGCCGGGCGTCGAGCGCCGCACGGAAGCTGGCAATCTGGTTATGCATCGCAAGTACCTGTTTTTGTTTTTATTGATCGTTCCCACGCTCCGCGTGGGAGCGATCATTTAGGGGTATCTGGTTGGTTGGCGGGATGGGCCTTGATGAACGCTGGATGTTCCAAAGCGAGCGCAGCAACGCGGCGGATTTTCGGGTAAGCCTCCAGCGAAACATTGAACCGTTCTGCGGCATACAACTGCGGAATCAGATACACATCCGCCACACACGGCCATTCGCCAAAACAGAAACCGCTGTCGCCGATCAACTGCTCCACTGTCGCCAGCCCTTGGCTGATCCAGTGACTGATCCACTCCATTACCTGCGTTTCATCCTGCCCGGACTGGCGCAGGCGATTGAGCACGCTGACGTTGTGCAGCGGGTGCACGTCGCAGCCGATTACCGCCGCAACGCCGCGCACCTGCGCGCGCGCCAGCAGATCATCCGGCAGCAACGGCACCTGTGGATAACGCTCTTCCAGATACTCGATGATCGCCGGCGACTGAATCAGCAGCGCGCCGTCATCGGTGCGCAATGTCGGCACCCGGCCTTGGGGATTGAGCGCCAGATACGCCGGCTGCCGATGTTCACCGCCCGACGGCGCAATCAGGTTGACCGGCAGCGCCTGGTAATCGAGGCCCTTCAACGCCAGCGCAATCCGCACCCGGTACGATGAAGTGGAACGGTAATAGCCATAGAGATCCATAAGCCGCTCCTGTCAGCGTGCCGCGATCACGGTGCCGCGACATTCGCCGAAGCCGATCGAGGCAAAACCTTCGCGGGCACAGCGGGCGCGCAGGATGATTTCGTCACCGTCCTCAAGGAACTTGCGCACTTCGCCGGAAGCCAGTTCGATCGGTTTCTTACCGCCCTCGGTAATCTCCAGCAGGCTGCCAAACTGGCCGTTTTCCGGGCCGGACAAAGTGCCCGAACCAAACAGGTCGCCGGCCTGCAACTGGCAGCCGTTGACGCTGTGGTGCGCGACCATTTGCGCCACGGTCCAGTACATGTAGCGGGTGTTGCTCAGGGTCAGGCGATGGGCGGGCAGCTTCTGCTCGCGCATGGCTTCGGTACGCAGCAGCACTTCCAGCTCGATGTCGAAGGCGCCGCCGTCCTGATCACGCTTGTCGAGCAGATACGGCAGCGGCTGCGGATCACCTTCAGGGCGCGCCGGTTGCGCCGTGCGGAATGGTTCCAGTGCTTCAGCCGTCACCACCCACGGCGAGACGCTGGTGATGAAACTCTTCGACAGGAATGGGCCGAGTGGCTGGTATTCCCAGGCCTGGATATCCCGCGCCGACCAGTCGTTGAGCAGGCAGAAACCGGCGATGTGCTCGGCAGCGTCACCGATGGCAATCGGCTCGCCCATCTCATTGCCCTGGCCGATCCAGATGCCCAGTTCAAGTTCGTAATCCAGCCGCGCACACGGGCCGAAGACCGGTTCGGTCTGCCCGGCTGGCAGCGTCTGGCCTTTCGGCCGACGCACGTCGGTGCCGGACGCTCGCACCGTGGAAGCGCGACCGTGGTAACCGATCGGCACGTGCTTGTAGTTCGGCAACAGCGGGTTATCCGGACGGAACAGTTTGCCGACGTTCTGCGCGTGCTCGATGCCGACGTAGAAGTCGGTGTAATCGCTGATTCGCGCCGGCAGGTGCATCTGGCAATCGGCAGCCAGTGGCAAGACTTTCGCGCCTTGCGCTTCGATGCTGCCGCGCAGGGTACTGCCTTCACTGAACAGTTCGATCAGGCGTTCGCGCAGGGCAACCCGCGCCTCACGGCCAAGTTCGAAGAACGCGTTCAACTGCCCGCCGTGCATGGCTTCCACCGCACTGCGTGCGACGCCGTCGAACAGCCCGGCCTCTAGCGCGACTTGCAAATCGAAAATGTGCTCGCCGATCGCCACGCCCGCGCGCGGACTGCAATCGTTGAGACTGAACACGCCCAGCGGCAAATTCTGCAACGGAAAATCGCTGTGACCGTTGGCCGAAGCGACCCAACTGCGGGGGATGGAATTCTGTGTCATGGGTTATCTCCGGGTCGGGTCGAACGTGACGAGCAGCGTCGCCCAGCAAGCGTCGTAACTGGATTGCAATTGAGGGCAGTCGAGAGCGAAACGGCTTGGGCGCAGCACCTGGCTGGTCTCGAACATGAAGGCCATGGTGTTATCGATTTTTGCAGGTGCAAGCTCGGCGTTGATCGCCCTGGTGCAGGTCTCGCCGTCGGGGCCGTGGGCGCTCATGCAGCTGTGCAGCGACGCGCCGCCGGGCACGAAACCTTCAGCCTTGGCGTCGTATTCGCCCTGGATCAGGCCCATGAATTCGTTCATCAGGTTGCGGTGGAACCACGGCGGCCGGAAGGTCTTTTCGGCGACCATCCAGCGCGGCGGGAAGATCACGAAATCGAGGTTCGCCAGACCATGCACGCTGGTCGGCGAAGTCAGTACGGTGAAGATCGAAGGATCCGGGTGATCGAAACTCACCGTGCCAATGGTGTTGAAACGGCGCAGGTCGTATTTGTACGGCACGTTGTTGCCGTGCCAGGCGACCACATTGAGCGGTGAGTGATTGAGTTCAGTAGCCCACAGCTGGCCAAGGAATTTCTGCACCAGAGTGGTCGGTTGCTGGAGGTTTTCGTAGGCGGCGACCGGGGTAAGGAAATCCCGTGGATTGGCCAGACCGTTGCTGCCGATCGGCCCCAGATCCGGCAGGCGCAGCGGCGCGCCATGGTTCTCGGCGAGGTAACCGCGTGCCTGCGGGTCGAGCAATTCGACGCGGAATTTCAGGCCACGCGGCAGCACGACGATTTCCAGCGGCGCCACTTCGAGTACGCCCAGTTCGGTGGCGATACGCAGGCGACCGAGTTGCGGCACCAGCAGCATTTCACCGTCAGCGTTGAAGAACACCCGTTCCATCGAACGGTTGGCGGTGTAGTTATAAATGCTGATGCCGGACGGTTTCTCGGCGCCGGCGTTGGCGGCCATGCTGACCAGGCCATCGATGAAATCCGTCGGTTCGGTCGGCAGCTCCAGTGGATTCCAGCGCAGGCGATTGGGCGTCACTTCACCCAACGGTCCGCCGGCCAGTTGCCGTTCCAGTTTGACGAACGCCGGGTGATTGGCCGATGGCTGAATCCGGTACATCCAGGTGCGGCGCGCTTCGCTGCGCGGCATGGTGAACGCGGTGCCGGAGAACAATTCGGTATACAGGCCGTACGGGGCTTTTTGCGGGGAATTCTGGCCAACGGGCAGCGCGCCGGGCAACGCTTCAGTGCTGAATTCGTTGCCGAAGCCGGACTGGTAAACCAGGTCCTGCGCGGTTGAATCGAGGTTCATGGAGCCTCCTGAACAGGGAGTCGGCAATGGCCCATCGCTCTGGCTCAGAGGTCTCGGCACGCCGGGGTTGTTATTATCGTAATCTGATTACGCATAACGTAATTTGCTCGCTATCCAGCGTCAAGCTATAAAGACGCCCATTCGAACCGGAACCGCCAGCCCCATGGAAAAAACCAGCGACAGCAACGGCAAACAGAAAGTCCGCTCCGCCGAGGTCGGCACCGACATCCTCAAGGCTTTGGCCGAGTTGTCACCGTCGACTTCGCTGTCGCGTCTGGCCGAACACGTGCAGATGCCGGCGAGCAAGGTGCATCGCTATCTGCAAGCGTTGATTGCTTCGGGGTTTGCCGAACAGAACGCCGCCACCAACCATTACGGCCTCGGTCGCGAAGCGCTGCGGGTGGGCCTGGCCGCACTCAACAGCATGGACGTGCTGAAAGTCGCCGCCCTGCCGCTTTCCGAGTTGCGCGACGAACTCAACGAAACCTGCTTTCTCGCGGTGTGGGGCAATCAGGGCGCAACCGTGGTGCATATCGAACCGGCGGTGCGCGCGGTGACGGTGGTGACGCAATTGGGTTCGGTGCTGCCGCTGCTCAGTTCGTCCACCGGGCTGGTGTTCAGCGCTTACCTGCCACACCGGGAAACCGATGAATTGCGCGAGCAGGAAATCGCTGTCGCGGAGCATCCGCTCAAGGATGAAACAGCCTATGCAGCGCTGTGTGAACAGATCCGCGAACGCGGTCTGCATCACGTGCATGGTTTGTTGATGCCGGGCGTGGATGCGCTTTCTGCGCCAGTGTTCAACGCGGTCGGGCAGATCGCCGCGGTACTGACCATCGTCGGCCCGACCTCGCTGTTCCACGCCGACGAAAACGGCCCGGCGGCGCAGCGGTTGTTGGCTGCGACCCGGGCCGTGAGTTGGCGCATGGGTTACGAAAGTTAAGTAATGCTTATGTGCGCTCGAAACGACTCAACGCACCGTGGTCTTGCTCAATGCGCTGTCACCCTCTTGCATCAGTGACTTGAAGAAACCGATCAGCTCATCGGCGGGGTCTTCATGGCCGGTGTAATACGTTACGAGTTCCGCGACCGTGCGGGCGTCTTCAAACAGACTTAGAAACGAGCGTTGCGCACGGGTCAGTTCTTTAACCGGCGCCCCCGCCGCTGCAGCCTGACCCAATGTCAGCAGTCCGCTCAATACATCCTGCACATGCCCCAGCGCGGCGGAATAATCACCCCGTCGGTGCGACTGCGACGCGTCGTAGATGCTTTTCATCACCTGCACAGCCACCACCACAGTGCCTACGGGTGGCACAACCAGGCTGACGATGTTCGCGGCCTTCAACAGGTTTTCATAAACCAGGGCGGCAATTATTTCATTGAGACTGGTGGTCCGTTCGTCGATGTCACTCAATACACGGCGCACGCGCTCGTCGTGGAAAGTGAACAGATCGGGCAGTAACGAACGCTGCTGCGTGCGAATGACCGGTCGGGTATCAACCGTTGCGACCAGATTATCGAAGTAATCATTGATCACTTTCTGGTCAATCAGCCGGATCCGCTCGCTGTAGTAGGTCCTGAACGGGCCTTTCCGAAAACGAATCGAAGGAATGAACTCAGCGATCGGCCGGAAGCTGACTTGATCCGGCGCGTCAGGCGTATAGAGCAAGTCGAAGAAACCTGACGATAACTTCAGTCGAAAAATATAAACGCCACCCACTGTACGGTCCCCGGCAGCCGTCAGACCCAGCGTGCCGATGTTGAATTTATACAGCCCGATGTCGCCTTCGGAGACGCTATTGACGATTGATGGATAGCCGCCACCTTCTTTCAGATTGTCGATAACCCGTTGGACAGCAGAGAAAGATTCAGTGGTTAATCTGCCGTTGGTAAAGTCGGCAAACGCATTGCGGTACATCTCACAACGGATTTTCCGGGCGTGTACAGCGCGTTTGAATGAGTAATCAGGATGCGCCTTGTTCTGATATTGCTCTTTCAGCATGGCGGTATATCTGTCGCCGGGACGGAATGTTTTCGACAGCGAGGACAGGTCGCGGATATCCAGTTTTTCAACGATGGGATGGCCGTTGACCAAATAGTATTTCGGGCTGAATTTCGTTTCGTAGGACGGGTGCGCCGCTTCAAAAGCGAGTCCTTCAAGCAAAACGTCGGTAACACTCTTACGAAAGTCTTCGGTTTGCACAATGATCTGGTCGGGATCGACCGAAACGTTACTGCCACGCGAACGCAAAATGTCTTCGATCTGAGCTTTCACCGAGTCATAAGTGAATTGCTCGAATGTCGGAAAACCATTGTCTCGCGCATCAACCATGGACAGTGCCTTGAATTCGGTGCTCAGACGCGAATAGCGCTTGCGGCCCTCGACGCCAAGTGCTCGATAACCGGCCGGTGCAATGGCCTTGTGCAAGGCAACTTCGGCGCGGTAAGCGGCATTTGCGTAATCAGCCAGCTGTGCTTTGGGATTCAGGCCGAGATCAACCGGTCGGCTATCGAGCGTATAGCGATAGCTCAGTTGTGTACGAGCGCTGCCGAGCAACTCACCCGCTTCGTGCAGATAGTCCGGATGGATCAGCAATGCAGCGTATTCACGATCAGCGGACAACGCCGACTCCAGCCAGCGGTTTGCCGCGTAGATATCGGCAAATTTATGCAGTTCGAATTCACCGGCAGGCGTTTTGATCAACATCAGCGACGGTACATACTCTCGGGCCGAAATGATCAGGACCTCTTTCAACGCCGGCACCTGGGATCGGATTCGCATTCCCTGAACCGTCACCGCAGGATCATTGGCCATGGCCCGCGCGATGATATTGGCATCAGTGGAATCCAGTTTCCCGGAGTGACGAGCAACAAAAGCCGCGAACTCCATCTGACTGCAGAGATAGTTGCGATAAGCCTCTTGGTAAGCCACCGAGGGCGAGTATGCAAGACTGCCGGTAAATTCCAGTCGCAGGTTACGATTTTCCAGCCACTGTTCAAGCGCTACTGCCGTCAACCGACTTCCGGCGGGAGCGCCGATTATAGTCAGAGCCGCTTTATAACCAGTGTCGTGCAGCCCGAAAACAATAAACTCCGTCAGCGTTCGGGTTTCTTCCTGTTCGATAGTACGCCCGGCAATTTGCAGACTGTACGAGCTATGGACACTTATCGATTCCGGATCCAGTTGTTCACCAAGTACCCTGTCCGCCCATTCGGCGAATGTGCGCACTACATAATCCTTGAATGAAAAACATGCATCGAAGGTGTTTGAGTAGACAGCCTGGTATTGATCCCGCGACTCTTCAAGCTCGCTATAGCGCTGTTGCATATCGCTACCCGCGGCATGCAGCCATAGCGGCCAATCGGTGCGTTTCAATGCAGCCCACAGCAGATAGAAGCGGGTTTCGATGCCGTAACGCAGCACATGCAGGCCTTGATTGTCCTGCAGCATGGAAGTCAGCGGTTTTGCCAGTTGTTCCTGGCCACCGATCAAGAGTGAAACACTTTCAAGCTGACCCTTGAGGTGAGCCTCGGCACAAAATGCATGAGGACTTTGCGCAGCTTTCAGATACCTGATCTGGTCTCCACCCAGGGACAGTCGCTGCTGAAGTTTGCTATGCAGATCGATATTTTTTTCAAAAAATTCAAAGCCGTTTTCCGGCGTATGCAGCAGATAAGAGGTTGACTCATTCACCAGCGGCATTTCTGCATCCGCACGCTCGGCGTTGTCCAGAACGAAACAAGGCTGAAGCGACAGCAGGTAATCCTGTTCAGGTTGCAGCCTGACTTCAAACGCTGCGCGACCGCCATCTGCTTCAAGCAGATGAGCGAATCGCTCGCCCAACCAGGCGTCAAAATTGTTGGCCATGACCGACAGCGAAAGCTCTGCACTGGTGACCACGGCGCAGGCTTCGATGAAAGCCTGCTTATTGGTCAACGGTGCCGTGTCCGGTCGCATGGACCTGGCTGGCGCCGCCCAGAACTTTGCGATCTCGGTTTGCAACGTCTTTTGCAACCCGGTGATCACCGCAGCAATCAGATCCTCGACAATAAGGACATTGAGAGCACTGACTTTGAACTGCTCATTCCGGGTGTCCGGCAGAGAATAAACCCCATCACCGCCCATTATGTAAGCGGGGCTGACATTATTATCAAGACAATGAACAGTCACTTCCCAAAGAGTGCCAGAAGGGCGACTTCCATTATCAGGAAAAGCCGAGTCTGTATTGATATAAACCTTGTCAATATCGATTGTCTTGCCCAAACGCTTCAATTCACTGCCAAGCATGCTACGAAGAATATCCAGCACGCTCGGCATGACGTCGACGATCTTGAAAAGATCTTCTTTTGCCTGGATTGCCTTTTCCCACTCTTCAGGCCAGGTAAGTTGCTCACCCAAAGAACCACGCATCAGACTTTTATATGACTTGACCACATCTTTTCCTTACTTGACTATCCAGAGCTGCGAACACAGCCACTGTAGATAGTTGCAAGGTAGTTTCTTTTCCAGGCAACTTGAAGGGCGAACAATTTACAAAACATGCCAACAAACACATGCAATCCTTTGTACTGCAAAACCTCACAACCTAAATCAGTATCCCCATCAACTTTGCTTTTGCCACCGCTTGGGTTCTGCGCTCCACACCCAACTTTCCGTTAATACGTCGCGCATGGGTTTTTACTGTATGCAATGAAATAAACAGTTGTTCGGCAACTTGCTGATTCGAAGCACCTTGAGCAATCAATGTCAGCACTTCGCGCTCGCGTCGACTGAGGCCCGGGGCGTGATCAGCGTTATCGCTCAGCCAGACAGGAATCTGCTTGCCAGACGCCGTGCCGGTGCTGCCTCGGCGTAATTCCCACTCGCGCATGGCTTGCTGCAACCGGCAGCGCTCCGCCAGCATTGCGGCTCGCTGGAAAGCTTGCTGCGCCGCCACCGCATCACCGTTCGATTCGGCCAACTGGGCGAAGGCCAGCAGCAACTCTGTTTCTGCCGCCAACATGCCTTTGGCCTGAGCGCGCTTCAACAATCGCTCAATAGTGGGCAGAGCGGTTTCGTCCGGGTCCGATTGCGCATTCGCGCAGGCCAGCAGGTATTCGATGCGGATAATCAGCTCGAACGTCGCGGGTGGCGCCTGCAACGCAGAAGGTCCCCGGTAATGCCGTAACAGTCGGCTCAACGCTTCTTGGACAAGATGCGGTCGGCCCTGCTGCAACCAGAACTGGCTGCTGACCTGCAACACAACCCCGCGATAGACCGTATCGGGAATCTGCCGCTGCTGCATGACCCTTTCGGCCTCGCGCAGGCGCTCGAAAGCGCAGGCATAATCACCGCGATTGCCGGCCAGTTGCGCCTGCCCCAGATAACCATACAGGACCCGCTTGTCCTGGCTGCGCAAGCAATCTTCAAGGCCTTGGCTGAACAGCTGCGCAGCCTGCTCTTCAAGGCCCATGCACAGCGCGAGTCGTCCGCGTCGCAGGGCGATACGGCCGAGCAGCGGCGTGGGCACCATGCTGCGTTGACGCAGCAAGTGCTCGATCTCCACCAGCAGGCTTTCCGCACGCAAAGGCGCGCCTCGCTGCTCGAGCCATTGCGCATGGTCAAGCTCAAGCAAGCCTTCGAACAGCAACGAGCCGTGAGCCCGCGCCAGGCACAGCGCCTCGCGGTTGAGGGCATGGGCCTGATCGAGCTCACCGCACAGCAACGCCTGCTGGGTCAGTCCCGACAGGCACATCACACGGGCCTGCCAGGCCTCGTCAGCCAGCGCAGACAACGCCTCCTGAAAGCAGGCGCGTGCCGGCTCCATTTGCCCTTGCAGGTGAAACAGCCATCCCTGTTGCGCCTGCCAGCGGGCCAGCAGTTGCTGCTCCAGCTGCGCTGTCGGTTGTGGCATGAAGCGGCCGAGATGAGCCAGGCATTGCCCGGCCTGTTCGAACCGGCCGGCAAACAATAAGGCGCCCGTGACCAGCACGATCAGCTGGGGTGTCATCAGGGTCAGCTGCTGGCTTTGCTGCTCGTGCAAACGCAACAGCAGGACGACCGTCTGGTCTTCGAACAAGTCTTCGAAGCCGAAATGCTGCAACAGGCTGACGGCAGTTTCGTATTCCTCGGCCAACAACGCTTGCTCGAACGCCGCTCGCCAATCCTGCGTCGCGCTGAACCACTGACAGGCGCGCCGGTGCCAGGAACGCGCACACGGCCAGTGCGACTCCTGGATGATTCGCGACAGCGGGCGGAACACCTGGAGCCAGTCAGCGGACGCTTGCCAAGGCTCGATGAAGCAGCCCAGCACTTGCAGATCACGCAGCAGCTGAGCGCCTTCGCCAGGGCCGAACAAATGCTCGCATAACGGCGCGTTGAACCGTGGCAGATGAGCCAGCACACGCCATGCCTCGTCCTGCTCCGGGGTCAGGTTGCTGAACAGTTCGTGCTGCAGATAATCGAGCAGAGTGTCGACACGCTGCTGCGGCTGCAGGTTTTGCGACCAGTCGCACTTTTGCAGGAGCGCCATGCGCGCCCCCGCGCACCAGCCGCCGGTACGCTGGATGATACGGGCAGCGACACGCTCCGCCTGGTCTGGCGGCAAATGGTGCAGCACCGATACCACTTCATCGTGAGTCAGCGCCAGGCTGGCGCTTTCGAATTCGTAGAGTTCGTCATCGAGCAACAGGCGCGGCCAGTTGCACTGCGGCCGGCGGCGAGTGCTGATCCACCAAGTGAGCGCCGGGCTGCTGACCGCCAGCAAGCGATCCAGCAGAGCATCCACAGCCGGATCCGGCAGCCGACTGTAATCGTCGATAAACAGCGACGTCGGCCTCGACCAATGGGCCAGCTCCGCCATCAGCTGCGTATCATCAAGGCCTTCGACCAGCCCGAGCGCCCGCGTCAGACGCCGGCAAAATTCATCGGCGCTGAGCGCTGCTCCCGCCAGCGGCAGCCAGATTGCCTCGCACTCCGCGCGCACCTGAAGAAGACATTCGGTGAGCAGTGCGGTTTTGCCACTGCCCGCGGGCGCGCACAACAGCTTCACCCGCGCGCTGGATGCCAGCAAAGGTGCGCTCAAACGGCTGCGAGGTTGATGATGCGAAGAAAGCCTGGGCAAAAATCCGGGTCGATCCAGGCACGGGGTCATGGCGGTCATCGGGTGAGCCTTCTTATCGTTGTGCGCTCACCCTAGCCCTCTCACGCACCCTTGTTGACGAGTATTCAGCACGCTGATCGATGGCCATAAAAAAGGCGACCGTGCGGTCGCCTTTTGTCCAGCGGTGCAGCAGACCCGTTATCGCACGCCCTCGGCGCGCAGGGCCGACGGAGTGTAATCGGCAGCCTTGGCTTCGAAGCCGAATTCGAAGCTGTGCTTCTCTTCGTTCTTCATGCCCAACGCAATGTAGCGGCCGGCAATGATGTCGTAGAGCGCTTCCAGCGTGTAAGCCTGGGCCTGATGATCGTAGTAGTACTGGGCGTGACCTTCGGCGACGCGCCACAGTTGCCCGCGACCGTCGTAGTGATCGGCCAGTGCCACTTGCCAGCTGTCCTCGTCGATGTACATGTGGCGCTTGGCGTAGATGTGCCGCTCGTTCGGTTTCACCGTGCCGATCACTTCCCAGACGCGGTGCAGTTCGTAACGGGTCAGGTCCTGATTGATGTGCCCGGCCTTGACGATGTCGTCGTACTTGAGCTTCGGCGAGTCGAGTTTGTAGCTGTTGTAGGGAATGTACATTTCCTTCTTGCCGACCAGTTTCCAGTCATAGCGATCCGGCGCTCCGGAGAACATGTCGAAGTTGTCGGAAGTCCTCAGGCCATCGGCCGCTGTACCCGGGCCGTCATAGGCCACTTGCGGTGCGCGCCGGACCCGGCGTTGACCGGCGTTATAGATCCACGCCAGACGCGGTTCCTTCACCTGATCGAGGGTTTCGTGCACCAGCAGCACGTTACCGGCCAGCCGCGCCGGGGCGGTCACCGATTGCTTGAAGAAGGTCAGCACGTTGGCGGCTTTATCCGGGTCGATGTCTTTCATCAATTGCGGCACGGCGATCTCTTCTTCGAAGCGGATCGGCGTGTAACTGCCGTTGGTCTGCGGCGTTACTTGGGTGATGATCCGCCGCAGATTGCCACCGTGGTAGCGGGTGATGTGGTTCCACAGCACCTCGACGCCGTTCTTCGGAATCGGGAAAGCGTAGTAGCGATTGCCAGTGAAATTGGCCAGGCCGTTGCCATCGTTGATCGCGTTGACGTTCAGCGCGCTGCGCTTGGCCGACTCGTAGATTTCCGCTGGCGCACCCACGGTGCGGTGGGTCGGGTAGACCGGGATCTTGTAGGTTTCCGGGTAGCGTTTGAACATCGCCACCTGGCCATCGGAGAGCTTGCTTTTGTACTGCTCGACGTTCGCGGCGGTGATGGTGAACAACGGTTTTTCGTTGGCAAACGGGTCGGCGAGAAAGCCCTTGCTGTCGACCGCACCGGCGTTTTTCGGGATGCCGCCGGTCCAGGCCGGGATCGAACCGTCCGCATTGCCGGCCTTCTCGGCGCCTAGCGGGGTCAGGCTGGTGCCAAGTTTGTTCGCCTCATCCGGCGACACCGCCGCCATCACGTTGGCGGCCAGCAGACTCAAGGCCAGCACGCCACATTGCAGAATCGTTTTGCGCATTGCAGTCATCCTTCTCGGGCAGATCAGAAGTTCACGCCGAAGCTCAGGGCCACGAAGTCACGGTCTTCGAGGACGTTGTAGTCGCCACCGAAAAAGTCGGTGTAACTCAGGCTTGCGGTGTAGGTGTTGCGGTAGTCGGCATCGACGCCGAAGCTGATGGCTTTCGCACCTTCGTTGAACAGACCGTTGGGGCCGTAACCGGCGACGTCATGGGACCACGACAGGTTGGGCTTGAGGTTGATCCCGCCGATGACGTTGGCGTAATCGAGAATCGCCCGGGCGCGATAGCCCCACGAAGTCGAGGTGACGAAGCCGTCGGTATCGCCGCCGAATCCGTACTGGCCGTAGACCGAATCACGGCCGTAACGCAGCTCACTGCGGGACTCCAGACCACCGACATGCACCACCGCCGCTTCGCCGACCACAGTCAAGCGTTCGGCGCCGAGCACCTGATCGAAGAAGTGTGTGAGGGTGCTCTGGATCTGCGTGACTTCCTTGCGCCGGTAGCCTTTGTTGTCCGCACCCGGCGAAGTAGCGAGTGGCGATGCGGTGCCGCCGGCAATCGGGTTGACCAGCGCCAGGGTCAGGTCGTTGGTGTTGACCTGCACCGGCGCGTTCGGCCGGTAGCTGACCTCGCCGGTCCACGCGGTGCCGGTGGGCAGCGTGGTGGAAAAACTGGCGCCGTACAGGCGAATGTCTTCCGGGTATTCGAGGTAGTACTGACCGCGCCCGAGCATCACGCTTTGCGCCAGCCCCGCACCGCTGCCAGGCGCGAGGCCGTTGGCAATGCCGACCATGCCTGGCAACGCCGCCAGTGTCGACAGCCCCGCCGTGGTAGTGCCGACCGTCGGCGTACGGCTGTGGTAGTTCATGAAGTAGAGACCGTACTCGGTGTCTTCGCCGAGCCAGCGCAGCGCCGTGCCCCACTGCCCGGAATCGCGCGCATCGCGATCGCCACCACGGGGAATCACCACGCCCTCGCGGGTGACCTGGATGCCTTGGCCGAACGCGGTGGTCAGCGGCACCAGTGGCGCCACCGCCGGACTGCCGACGGTGTAGCCGTTGTTGCAACCATCCGCCGCGACGTCGACGCCAAAGAAGGTGCCGCAGTTGTCGAGAACGGTCTGGTCCCACTCCAGTTGGTAGAAGCCTTCGACCGAAAGTTTGTCGGTCAGGCTCTGCGAACCAAACAGCATGTTCACCGGAATCAGGCCTTCCTTGATCTCGGCACCGGGACGGCGAAATGCTGAGACGTCAACCGGGTTGATGCTGTTGATCGAGTTGCCGATAAAGGTACTTTCGCCCCAGCTCACCACCTGCTTGCCGGCCCGCACGGTGCCGGGCAAATCAGCGATGGCGTAGTTGTGATAAACGAAAGCATCGAGGATCTGCGCGCCGGAAGACTTGGCGCCTTCCTTGCGGCCGCTGTCGCTGATCTGTTTGAACTCGCGGTCTTCGTCCTTGAGTTCGAAGTCGTACCAGTATTTGCCCCGCACGAACACGCCGGTATCGCCGTACTTCAGTTCGAGGTCGTGGATACCCTTGAAGATTTTCGAGAAGGTTTCGCCCTTCTTGAAATTCAGCCGCCCGTCATCACCGGTGGACGATTGTCCGCTGCCGCCATTTACCGTGCCGACCAGCGAACTGTCGGCATCGCGCAGGCCCCAGCTCGCGCCGACCGAAAGTGACGAGTCGAAGGTGCCTTCGATTTCGCCGATGTTGAAGGCGACCGCGTGCGCCTGGGCGCCGCAACCCAGAGCCACCGCAGCGGCAAGCGCCTGCGGTGTGAAGATGGCGCGCATTGTTGTTTTTGTCATGCGTCTTCCCCGGTGAGTGACAGAAGGCCCCACCCTACTGCCGGTCGCTGCGGTCGATAAGCGCACCAAGGAGGTATTTGCGTTGTCGCTCGAAAGGATGAATGGCCTCGCACGGCGGGGCCTTGAGCGGTTCATGGGCTGGCTGGATGGCGCATCATCAGCGCCATTCATGGGCACCCCACTGTTGCGCGCCCCGTAACAGTGCATGTCTGGAATCGGTATTTTTCCTACAGGCTTGAGACCTTATTCTGAGCGCGCTTTCCCGGCACACGCCGCAAAGCGCGAAGCCCGCTACGCTGAATCGCGAGCGACTGGCTACAGATTCTGGATAAATCGATGTTTTCGGTTTACCGCCCCGCTGTTCACTGACGTTGATTTGTAGCTCCTTGATCCAACGTCTTACCTTGGCCGCTGCGTTTGCAGCGGCCTTTTTTATGGGCGTTTAAAAAGGCTGGATAGCGGTTCGGCAAAGCTTCCGATCAGCGCGTCAGACATTTCTTCGAAGCTCGGACGAATTCCCTCTGCACCGATAAAAACCCGCGAAAACCCTTTCGACATAACGCCCTGTTACTGACGGGCTTCTCGGATTTGATAACCGCCACTCTGAGGTAACTTGAAACACCTCAACCATTCGCTGGTGACACGGATGTCATCGCCACCCGTGCGCACTTTTCGAGCGAGTGAAAACGCACATTCAAAAGGACATGAATATGCCAAAGCCTCCACCGTTGGAACTGGATCCAGTACATATCAGGGAGTTCGGTCCTGATGGCTTCGAACCATTCAAAGAACGCGACATGAATTACTCCTACAGCGGCATGTTCGGCCCTGCCGGCGCCAATCCGCAGACGCGTGAATTGATGCATGAAACGCAAGTCGCCGTGGAACAGGAATTCAACGCAAGAACCGCCTCGATTCCCCAAACCATTGAGGTCGAACTGGCGGCGACCAGGCTGGAAGAACCGACCAATCCTCTGCCACCGGCCGCAGCACTGGCCCGCGAAGTGGGCGTCAGGAACACCTTGATTCAACGCAAGAGCGCCGAGTTTCAACGGCAGACTGCCATCGCCAACCGCTTTTATGGCAGCGATCCACTGGGAAAAACCTTCAAGGATTACCTGAATCAGGCATCGGCCAATCGGCGCGCGCAGGGCGCAGCGGTCCGCAGCAGAGCGTTGTGGAGCGAGTCCTTTCGGGCCGCCCACGAAGCGCGGCTGCTGGGCCAGACATTGGCGCTGCTCAACCAGCAACAGGCTGGCGTACTCAATTGGCTGGCCACCGTACAAGCCCAGGATCAGGCCCAGGCGGCAGCGGCAGAGGCACAACGCCAAGCTGCAGAACGTGCCCACATTGCCGCTGAGCAACAGCGCCAGCGTGACATTGCCGAAGCGGTGCGCCGGGAGCAGGTAGCGCAAACAGATGCCGAGCAAAAGCGCCAAATGGCAGTCGCCGAGGCCAAGCGACAACGAATCCGTGCGCGCATTCAACAGGCGGCAAGGACAGAAGCAAGGCGTCTGGAATCAGAACAAGCAAGGCTTGCAGCGCGAGCTGCGCAACGACAGCAGGCAGCGGAGCGCGCTCGGTTGGTGGCACTGGCAGAGGCTCAGCGCCAGAAAGAGAACCTCCAGGCCGAACGCGAAAAGCAATCGCGCGACCAGCGGGTGGAAACACCCGAAACTCAGCGTGAATTTCCCGCATCCGGCGCGCAGGCAACGACTGGTCCGGCTTTTTCATTTGCGTCAGTCGCTGCTGTACTGAGTCCGGAAAAATCCTCGTCAATTCTCGCAGCGCTGCGTACAGCCCTGCATACACTCGAAGCGGGCGGCCCCGCGCTGTTGAGCAGTCCGGCATTGGTCGGGTTTGCGGCGCTGCTCATGCCATCACGCTTGGGCAACGGCGAGCGGTTTGTGGTGAGCGTTCCACTTGCTGAATTATCGTCGGAGCCCGCGGGAGCATTGCGTGAAATTGCTGATCAACGGGGCATATTTGAGATGCATATCGGCTTGGGCGCCCGGCAAATCGATGCCGGTGTACAAATCTTTGTTGCGACCAACGATGACTTTCATATTCGCTCAAGCATCCCTGTCCTGAATGCGGCGTATGACTCGCTCAATGATGTTTATGAAGTCGCGTTACCGGATTCTCCCACTGACTTCCTGACATGGACCCCCGCCATTTCACCGCAAGACAGCTCGACTGAATTGCCCATCTTTGGGAAAAGACCATCCGCGTACTCGGGGGCTCCGATTCTTCCGCTTGAAGGGCGATTGGACCTGAACCCGATCCTCGTCGAAGGCTGGGAGAGATTCATTATCGTATTCCCTGATGACTCCGGGATTGCACCGCTGTATGTGGTGTTCAGCAATCCCTATGAAGGAGCTTCGGTCAGAGGCAAATACAGCGGCCGCTACTTCAATCCAGAGGCGGCGGGAGGAGCGATTCTCGATCTGGATTGGCGTACGGCGGTTATTACAAAGTCAGGTATAGACTTGGTAAAACTGCACATCGGTCGGCTCGATCAATCAGACGCCAACGACATCATGATTCAGCGGCTGGAAAAGATCTTAAGCGGCCACTGGGTGCTTACTGATACGGACTTACGTTATTACACACATGAGATTCGTGAACTGGAAAGATTTCGAGCAATGGGACTTAGCGATGACTTCAAGCCCGAAAACGGATCTCCCGCCTGGAATAATGCCCATACCGCCGCTCTGGAGGACTTCAAGCTCGGAAGCGAGGATCATGTCCTTTATTCACCTGACGCGCTGCGGGCGGGAAACAAGCAAATGCAACGCATATATGAACAACTGCTTAAAGGAACAGGCCAATGATTCCTATCGAAGAAATTCTCAAGCACGAACCAATTGCTGATGTACTGACGGCTTTCGGCATCGGCATGGCATACCCATCCTTGGATAGAATGATTGGGCGATATAAATTCGAACTCATCGCGAGCGGCGAGCTATTAACGACATATGCACAACTTTTCAAAGAAGGCGTGCTGGCAGATGGTGATGGTCCGATACCAATCAAGGGACCAAATTGGAAGGCGCCGAAGTTTATTACTGAGCGTAGATACTCATGAATTCACGAGGCCACCAAGCCTGAGCCTGGTGGCCTCTTCACTCAAATCGAATACTTCTGCAAATTCGCCATCATTTCCTTCAACGCTTCAATATTGTCCTTCGGGTGCGCCGCCCCTTCGAAATCACAAATCTGCTGCCAGTGCGCCGCGACGTCTTCCGGCGAGAACCCCTCGCGCGGATCGAAGCCGGCACCGAGGCTGCGTTCCCAGCGCACCTTGCCCATCCAGCCGCCGCCGACCTCGAACAGGCCGGACGTTTCCTGGCATTGCTCGCTGGCCAGGTACACCACCAGCGGGCTGACCAGTTCCGGCTTCAGTTGCTCGAATACTTGCGGCGGGATCAGGCCTTCGGTCATGCGCGTGCCACCGGTCGGAGCGATGGCGTTGACCAGAATGTTGTTCTTGCGCCCTTCTATCGCCAGCGTTCGGGTCAACCCGTAAAGCCCGAGTTTGGCCATGCCGTAGTTGGACTGACCGAAATTGCCGTAAATGCCAGAAGTCGACGCAGTGAAAATCACGCGACCGTAGTTTTGCTCGCGCAAATGCGGCCAGGCAGCACGGGTAACTTTGTAGGCGCCTTCAACATGGACGCGATAGACCAGATCCCAATCGGCGTCGTCCATCTTGTGAAATGACTTGTCGCGCAGGATCCCGGCGTTGTTCACCACGACGTCGACGCGGCCGAAGGCATCGAGGGCGTTCTGTACCAGTTTGTCGCCGTCAGTCACCGAGTCGTGGTTGGCTTCGGCAATACCGCCGGCCTCACGGATTTCCGCCACTACGCGGTCGGCAGCCGAAGCGTTGGCGCCCTCGCCCTGCGTCGAGCCACCGAGATCGTTGACCAGCACCTTGGCGCCCTGTCTGGCGAACAGCAGCGCATGGGCACGCCCGAGGCCGCCACCGGCGCCGGTGACAATCACGACTTTATCTTCAAAACGCACAGGTTCATTCATCGCGGCAACTCCAGCAGGCCAAGGGATATTGCCCCGAGTGTCAGGCACGGCGCTTTGGGTCACAACGAACACGGCTGCGGCTGAATGGTGCGCGATAAGGCTGAGGGATGATCGAGTGTCCGGACGCCGGGAGCCCGTGCTCTCGGCGAGAATCAGGAGTAAGCCACCTTGCGCGGAGGCAATACCAGACGATCGCGGAACGCCAGATAGTGCTTGAGTACCAGCACCGGCGCCTCGGTTTGCGGATAGTGGCCGATGCCGGGTAAGAGCACGGTGTCTGCATCAGGGATCAGTTCGCGATATCGCTCGACCATGTGCACGCCGGAGATCGGGTCAAATGCGCCATCGATCACCCGCAAGGGAATGTCACCCTGCTGCATGGCCGTCACCCAGCGCTCACGTTGCACCCGGCGCTCGGGGATGTAAGTGATCAATTTATGCAGGATGCGCGGGCCATGGTTGCTTTCGACCAGACTCCAGTAGTCATCCAGCTCGCTTTCAGTGGGCTGGGTCTGCGCGCCGAAGATCTGCCGGAAACCTTTGACCAGCGCCTCACGGCTGAAGGCGCGGCCGAGCAGCCAGCCAATCGGGCTGAGCAGCAGTTTCTGCATCAGCAGCGGACGATGGGTTTCCGGAAACAGACCGCCATTAAGGAATACGCAACTGGCCACTTCAATGCGTTTTTCGTAGTGCCGAGCGAGCAGCTCCTGAGCAACGCTGTCGCCGTAGTCGTGGGCGAGGATGTGCACGGCTTGGTCAACCTGCAGATGGGCGAGCAGCGCCTGTTGCAGATCGGCCTGTTCCAGCAGGCTGTAGGTGTGATTGCGCGGTTTTGCCGAATCGCCGAAACCGAGCATGTCGCAAGCGATCACCTGATAACGCTGCGCCAGTGGCTGCCACAGGTAGTGCCAATCCCAACTGGCGGTGGGAAAACCGTGAATCAGCAACAGCGGTTCACCCTGCCCGACTGTCCAGTAGCGGATCGACTGGCCACGAAAGACTAAAGTCCGGCTGCGCTTGCGCCAGACACTCAGAGGAATCTCGGCGAGTGGCATTAGAATTTATACCCCGGATCCTGCAGGTCGAGTTTGCGCAGCAGCGCCGGCCACGCCAGCGCGCCGCCCATGCCTTGAGCGCTTTTGGTGACGCCGGCAATCATTGCCTTGGCGCCGGCGAGAATCTGCGGCCCGATAGCGATCAGTTCGGCACCTCCCGTCTGCGCCATGACCTGAATGTCGCAGGCTCGCTGGAAGGTGAACATCATCAGAAAGGTATCGGCAATGGTGCCGCCACAAGTCAGCAGACCGTGGTTGTGCAGCATGAGGAAATTGTTGTCGCCGAGGTCGGCTTGCAGGCGCGCCTTTTCTTCATGATTCAGGGCCACGCCCTCGTAGGCGTGATAGGCCAGGCTCGACAACACAAACAGTGACTGTTGACTGATCGGCAGCACCCCCTGCCTTTGCGCCGACACCGCAACGCCTGACGCAGTGTGCGTATGCAGCACGCAAACCACATCGTGGCGCACTTCGTGGACGGCGCTGTGAATGGTGTAGCCGGCGGGGTTGATTTCGTACGGGCTGTCCATGAGTTTGTTGCCGGCCTGATCGACTTTCACCAGGCTCGAAGCGGTGATCTCGTGGAACATCAGGCCAAACGGATTGATCAGGAAATCTTCGGTGCCGGGCACCTTGGCCGAGATATGCGTGAAGATCAGATCGTCCCAGCCGTGCAGCGCGACCAAGCGATAACAGGCGGCAAGATCGACACGGGTCTGCCACTCGGCAGCGCTGACCTGATCTTTGACGTTCGGTGACGATTGGACGGGGGCTACGCTCACTGTATGCACCTCTGCGTTCTTCTTGTTCTGCTCGTGTCAGCAGTCTAGTCAGGCGCAGGGAATCGCGTAGTTGCATTGGCAGCCAGCTTGATGACTGAACGAGTCAGCCGGGCAAACAGCCTTGACCCGTTTCAACGCAACAACGCTTAAAAGGTGCAGCGATTACTGCCCGCAATCAGCCCTTGAGCGCTTCAATCAACTGCGCCAGCCACGGCTCGGCATCGGTTTCCGGCGTGACGCTTTCGCTGGCGTCGATGCGCAGCATTTCCTGAACCTCGTTTACCCCCAGTTCGGCAAACAGTTCGCGCATCTGCTCGCCACCGCCGCAGAAGGTGTCGCCGTAGCTTGCGTCACCGAGGGCAATCACCGCGCCGGGCAGGCCGCGCAACGAAGCAGGCAACTGATCGCGCAGGGTCGAATACAACGGTTGCAGGTTGTCCGGCAGCTCGCCCATGCCAGTGGTCGAAGTGACGGCCAAAAGAGCCTCAGGAGCGAACGCCTGAATATCGGCCAGCGCGGCCCGCGAGTTGTAGAAGGTTTCAAAGCCGGCGGCTTTCAGCAGGTTCTGGGCGTGGCGGGCGACTTCTTCGGCGGTGCCGTAGACCGAACCTGAGAGGATGGCGACTTTCATCAATCTGATCCTGGAACTGAAAAAAAAGAGCCGCGATAGTAACAGCCCATGCCGCGAAGTTGCGATTGGCTCTCAATGCAAGCTGCTGGCCTATAGACAGTCCGCAGCTTTCTTCTAGAATGCCTGCCACTGACATAACGGAAGGGATTCTCGGATGATCAACGCCAGCCTGCTGCAAATGGTGATCAACGCGTCGAATGACGGAATCGTGGTTGCTGAAAAGGAAGGCGAGCAGGACAACATCCTTATTTACGTCAACCCTGCCTTCGAGCGCATGACCGGTTATAGCAGTGAGGAAATCCTCTACCAGGACTGTCGTTTTTTGCAGGCTGGAGACCGTGATCAACCAAGTCTGCAGCTGATTCGCGAGACATTGCGTGAAGGAGGATCCTGCCGGGAGACCCTGCGCAACTATCGCAAGGATGGCACGCCGTTCTGGAACGAATTGTCATTGTCGACGATAAAAAATGCCGATGACGGGCAGACTTATTTCATCGGCGTGCAAAAAGATGTAACGCTTCAGGTCAAGGCGCAGCAGCGGGTTGCGCAGCTGGAAGCGCAAGTCGCGGCGCTGCAAAGCGAGCTTGCGGCGTTGAAAGCGACGAACGGCGCAAACAAAACCGCGAACTGATGGTCATTAACTACAATCACCAATGACTTTGTAACTATTCACTTCGAGTTAGCCATGCAGCGCGACGCCCTCCTCACTCAGGACGAGCTGGATTTTATCCAGACCATGCAGCACAACCCGCAACTTAACGTGCGGGATGCAACGTCGAGTCTGCTGGTTAATGGTGGTTCGCAGATCCGTGACCTGCTGACACGTCTGGCTGCTCACGAGCAGGTGACGATCCAGGCCAACTTCGAAAATCAACAGATGACTTTTCCGCTGCATCTGGTGGAAGACGAGTTCCACGCGCTGCATCTGCGTCTCGGTGTGCCGAGCATCTACGAAGACGGCCCGATGGTGCGCCCATGGCGCCTGGTTCTTGAAGAGCCCGTGGCGCTGGAAAACGCCAAAGGCCAGCCCGGCACGCTGTGGGTACACGAGGTGTCGCACAAAGGCGTGTTGCTGGAAGTGCGCAACAAGACCAAACCACCGAAACATTTCGCCCTGTGGTTCAGCCCTTCCGGTTATGAGCGCATCTCGTTGCGCGGCCATTTCGAGCGTGAAACCGAGCAAGGTTTCTTCGCCTACGAACTGAGCCAGACCGATGCCGACGAAACCGAGCGCTTGCGCCAGTTCATTCTGCAACAGCATCGGTTGACCCACCCCGCCCTGCACGCCTGAGTTTTCAGGTATCCAGTTTGCCCGCCATGAATTGCTTCATGCGTTGACGCATTGTCGCGCCCTCATTCCCCAGACATGCCACCGATGAACCGGCCAGACTGTCTTCGGCCAGTTCCGAGGCATCGCCAGCCAGCATCAATTGGCAATCCAGACTCAGTGCCAGACGATTCAGGCGCCGGGGCAGTTCTGGGCCGGGGGCATGATTGGAAAACAGCACAAGTGCGTCAGGCTTGACCTTTTCGCAGACCAGCGTCAATTCATCGAAAGGCTGGCCCGTGGTCAGCACCCGCACGCCAGAATCGTTGCCGCTGAGAAACAGCGCCGCGACCAGCAACTCAAGCTCTCTGCATTGCCCCGCGAGCGCGCTGACAATCACCCGACGCGGTTGCGCACTCCGCAACATGACAATGCGCTGCAACACACGCACCCTGAGAAATCCGTCGAGAAACAACCATTCGCTGGTTTGCCCGAAAGCGTCCTGGCGCTGCAGCAGTTGACGCCACAACGGCATCAGAATGGCTTCGAACACCACCGGCAGCGCGTAGGACGAGAAAATCTGCCCGTAGACGCGATCCAGCTGCTGATCGTCGAACGCACTGACCGCCTGCTGAACCTGCTCCTGCCATTGCTTGTAATCGGCCTGCACATGGTCATCGGGGATGAAGTTTGCCAGCACCTTCAGAGGCTCTGTTTTCGCCAGGATCTTGCCGACTTTGCTCACGGCCACGCCGCGATCGATCCAGTCGACGATGCTGCGCACGCGCTCGATATCGTTCATGGAATACAAACGATGCCCGCTTTCGGTGCGGGTCGGCTGGATGAGTCCGTAACGGCGCTCCCAGGCACGCAGAGTCACCGGGTTGACGCCGGTCAGGCGCGCCACTTCGCGGATAGGGAAAAGCTCTTCGCGCTCGATCGTGCCGAGTACTGTTGAAGCCGGGCGAGTGTCCGTGTTTACAGGCATCTGGCGGTCAACTTCCATGTCGGTTCATTGGATCCCATTTTAAACATGATGGGCTGGATACCTTCAAGTAGTGATCTGCGACGAAAGTGGCTGGTTTAATCGGCAAATTCAGGAATAATCCTTGCTTGTTGTAAAGCGCAGGCCGCTACCCCGGCCTGCGTCAGGCGAAGTTCTTACCCGGAACGACGCACTCGAAATACGGAGATACAAAATGTCTACTTCCCCCGTTACGTTGATGGTAGCGCGTCGCGTCGCTGATGGCCGCTATCACGATCTCATTGCATGGTTGCGCGAAGGTGAGCAACTGGCCACCGACTTCCCCGGCTACCTCGGCTCCGGCGTCCTTGCGCCACCGCCAGGTGACAACGAATTCCAGATTATCTTTCGCTTTGTCGATGAGCAGACGCTGCATGCTTGGGAATACTCGGCGTCGCGTACCGCCTGGCTGAATCGTGGCAGCGATTTGTTCGAACACCCTAAAGAGCATCGGGTCAGCGGCATTGAAGGCTGGTTTGGTGCTGCCGGACAACGTCCACCGCGCTGGAAACAGGCCGTGGCGATCTGGCTGGCGTTTTTTCCGGTGTCGCTGATATTCAATTTTGCCCTCGGCCCGCTGCTCGCTGAGCTGAGCCTGTTGCCGCGCATCTTGATCGGCACGGCGTGCCTGACACCGCTGATGGTGTATTTCTTCATCCCGTTGTCGACGCGTCTGCTGGCGAACTGGTTGAACAGCACGCCGACAAGGCCATTGGCTGGCGCACCGTCGGCGCAGAATCGCTGATCTGCAGCGGGCGGCGAGCCTGTTATAGTTTTCGCTTCAACCGCGATGCGAGCCGCCCATGCCAGATTCCGCAGCCCCGATCCTCATCACCGGCGCCGGCCAGCGTGTCGGTTTGCACTGCGCGCAGCGCTTGATCGAGGACGGCCACCCGCTGATTTTCACTTACCGCACCGAGCGACCGGGCGTGCAGGCCCTTCGCGATCTTGGCGCGACAGCGCTGTTCGCGGACTTTTCCAGCGAGGCCGGGATTCTTGCCTTCATCGACGCGCTGAAAGCCCACACCGACAGCTTGCGCGCCGTCGTGCACAACGCCTCCGAATGGCTGACGGAAACCCAGGGCAGCGAAGCACAAGCCTTCAATCGCATGTTCAACATTCACATGCTCGCGCCTTACCTGATCAACCTGCACTGCGCCGAGTTGCTGCAGCGCTCGACACCTGCCGACATCATCCACATCAGCGACGATGTCACCCGCAAAGGCAGCAGCAAGCACATCGGTTATTGCGCCAGCAAGGCCGGGCTCGACAGTCTGACCCTGTCGTTTGCCGCGCGCTTTGCGCCGGCCATCAAGGTCAACGGCATCGCCCCGGCGCTGTTATTGTTCAACCCCGACGATGACACGGCGTACCGCGCCAAGGCGTTGGCCAAGTCCGCGCTGGGTATCGAGCCGGGCAGCGAGGTGATCTATCAGAGCCTGCGCTATCTGCTCGACAATCCCTATGTCACCGGCACGACCCTCACCGTCAACGGTGGACGGCACGTCAAATAGGCCGTCCCGCTTCGGCCGCGAGTCGAGTAAGATCCACCAGAACGCCTGCAATAGACTGGACGGAGCAAATCAATGCCACAACTTCAACCGGGAATGGCGCGCATCCGGGTCAAGGATCTGCGCCTGCGCACCTTTATCGGCATCAACGAGGACGAAATCCTCAACAAGCAGGATGTGCTGATCAACCTGACCATCCTGTACGCAGCGCAGGAGGCGGTGCGTGACAATGACATCGACCACGCACTGAATTACCGCACCATCACCAAAGCGATCATCGCCCACGTCGAAGGCAACCGCTTCGCGCTGCTCGAACGCCTGACCCAGGAATTGCTCGACCTGGTGATGACCAATGCATCGGTGCTGTACGCCGAAGTCGAAGTCGACAAACCGCACGCCCTGCGCTTTGCCGAGTCGGTATCGATTACGCTCGCGGCGAGTCGCTGAGCGTCAAGCGTCAAGCTTCAAGCTTCAAGCTTCAAGCTTCAAGCGGTAAGCTAACCGCCGACCCCGATCCAATCTTGCAGCTTGAAGCTTGCCGCTCAAAGCTGTCTCGAAGAGACCCCCCATGACTGATCAACAACGCCTGGAACTCGAAGCCGCCGCCTTTCGCCGACTGGTCGCCCACCTCGACAGCCGCAAGGACGTGCAGAACATCGACCTGATGAACCTTGCCGGGTTCTGCCGCAACTGCCTGTCGAAGTGGTACAAGGCCGAAGCCGATCAGCGCCAGATCGAGGTCAGCCTCGATGACGCCCGCGAAGTGGTGTACGGCATGCCCTACGCCGAGTGGAAAGCCCAATACCAGCAAGAAGCCAGCGCCGAACAACAAGCGGCGTTTGCCAAAGGAAAACCCAATGACTGATCTGAACACCCTGCGCGCCAGCCTCAAGAGTGGCGAGCATGCTTTCGCCGACACCCTGGCGTTCATCGCCGCCGGTTACGACTACCAGCCTCAAACGTTCAACAACGGCGGCGTGGAAAACGCTGCCGGGCAGAACGAAGGCTCCTGCAAGACCCTGGGTCTGGCACTGCTGGAAGGTCTGAGCGATGAAGAAGCACTGCTGGCTTTCGGCGAGCATTACCGTTCGGTGCTGGCGACGCCTGAGGGCAGCGATCACGGCAATATCCGCGCGTTGATCAAGCACGGCCTGGCCGGGGTGAAATTCACCGCACAACCCCTGACCCGCCGCTAACAACGGGATTCGGATCGTTCCCACGCTCCGCGTGGGAATGCCTCATTGGACGCTCTGCGTCCGCTTTGGGACG
>NZ_WBRZ01000169.1:0-12757 GCF_008923895.1 Pseudomonas sp. GXM4 | reverse complement strand
ATCTTTTGATTTTGCTTTTTAACAACCAGATCAAAAGATCGCAGCCTTCGGCAGCTCCTACAGGGGGCGGCATGTAATGGCGAGAATGGGGTAGAGGCGTTAGAGACAGAGCGGCCCACGCGGATAGCGCTTGAGCGCTTTGATCAGCTCATCGCCCGGAATCGGTCGATCGAACAGATAACCCTGACCGACGTCGCAACGATGGCGGCGCAGGAACGCCAGTTGCTCGGCGGTTTCGATGCCTTCGGCGACAACTTTGAGTTTCAGGTTGTGGGCCATGGCGATCACGGCGGAGGTGATTTCCATGTCGTCCTGGTTGTCGGGGATTTCATGGATGAAGCTGCGATCGATCTTGATGATGTCGATCGGGAATTTCTTCAGATAACTCAGCGACGAGTACCCGGTGCCGAAGTCATCCATGGCCAGGGTCAGGCCCAGGCGTTTTAGCTGGTCGAGCTGCAAATGCGTGTCCTCGGTGGCTTCCAGCAACAAGCCTTCGGTCAGCTCCAGTTCGAGCAGACTGGCCGGCAGCGCTTCTTCCCTGAGGATGTTGGCGATCGAGGCGACCAGATCCGGATCGGAGAACTGTTTCGGTGACAGATTGATTGCCACCTGCAGATTGCCCAGGCCGGCAGCGGTCAGGGATTTGCTCATGCGGCAGGCCTGACGGGCGATCCATTTGCCGATCGGAATGATCAGGCCGGTTTCCTCGGCGACGCTGATGAACTGGTCCGGGCGAATCATGCCGCGTTCCGGGTGGTTCCAGCGCAACAGCGCTTCCATGCCCAGCAGGCGACCGCTGCGCAGGCACAGCTTGGGCTGGTAGAACACGTCCAGTTCGTTCTGCGTGAGGGCGCGGCGCAGGTTGTTCTCGACGAACAGTTTGTAACTGGCTTCGGCGTTCAGCGCTTCAGTGAACACCTGCAACTGGTGTTTGCCGTTGGCCTTGGCCTTGTGCAGCGCCAGGCCGGCGTTGCGCATCAGGGTCTGCGGGTCGCGCCCGTGCAGCGGCGCGCAGGCCAGGCCGACGGAGCCGGTGACGCTGATCAACTGATTGTCGACGAACATCGGCTTGTCGAGGGTCATCAGCAACTGACTGGCAATCTGCTGCCCGGCTTCAAGGTCGGTGTCGTCGAGCAACACGGCGAATTCGTTACTGGCAAAACGCGCCAGACTGCCACTCGGGCTGAGGCTGTTGCGCAGGCGCCGGGCGAGGCTGATCAACAGTTTGTCGCCAGTCTGGTGACCGAGGCTGTCGTTGATCCGCTTGAAGTTGTCGATGTCCACCAGCAACAGGCTGATCGGCGTGTCGCTGTCGCGGGCGAAGCGCTCATCGAGATTGCGGATGAATGCCGGACGGTTTCCAAGGTTGGTCAGGTTGTCGGTATAGGCCAGGCGCTCGATACGTTGTTGCGCGAGTTTGGTCTGGGTGATGTCTTCGTAGATGCCGATGTAATGCGTGAGCTCACGGTTATCGCCGTAGACCTTGGAGATCGACAGCTGGCCCCAGTACGGTTCGAGGTTTTTCCGGCGGCTTTTGAATTCGCCCTGCCAGCTGTTGCTCTGGGCCAGCGCCGAAGGCGCGTCGAACAGCAGTTCGCTGAGGTTTTCCAGCGCCGGCAATTCCGACAGGCGCTGGCCGTGGACTTCCTCGGTGGTGTACTGGGTGATCGCGGTGAAGCTCGGGTTGACGTACTCGACCACGCCGTCGCAGTTGACCAGCAAAAAGGCGTTGGCGCTTTGCTCGACTGCGCGCTGAAACAGATGCAGGGCGCTAGTGGCGGTACGCCGGTTGTGATTGTTGATCACTTGCGCAAACTGGTCGGCCAGTTCGCCGGCAAAGGCGATTTCGTCGGACTGCCAGGCGCGGGTGACGCCGGTCTGTTCCAGGCACAACACGCCGACTACCTGGCCGTCGACGCGAATGCTGGCATCGAGCATGGCGTTGACGTCACGCGGACGCATCGCCTCGGCCATCTCGCGGGTGCGCGGGTCGCGCATGGCGTTGTGCGCATCGATGGCGCGGCTGCTGTGCAGCGCTTCCATGTAATCGGGGAAGCCGCTGATATCGATCGGCTCCGGCAGCAGGTATTCCTGAGTTGCGCGGTGGTAGGCGGAGATCGGCAGCAAGCGCTGGCCTTCGAGGTTCCACAGGCTGGCGCAGTCGATTTCGTAGATATCGCAGGCGCAGCGGGTGATCAGCTCGGCGGCTTCCTGCAGCGAGTTGTGCGTGCTGTAGCGCTGGCGTGCAAGCAGCAGAATCAGATCCTGCTGAGCGCGCACGCGTTCCAGATGCTGCAGTTGTTCCTGCTGGGCACGCTGGTTCAGCTCAAGGGCGATTTGCAGGCGCGAGTTCTGGGTTTCCAGGTCGACCGAAGGCAGCGCCTGGGTTTCGTCGAACACCTCGTCGACCGCCAGCAGGTAGCCGCGCAGCAAATGCCGGTTGTGCTGTTTGTAGGCTTCACCCAGCTCGAGGATGTTCAACGCGCCGGCGGCGGTGTGCAGGGTGTAGCGCACCACGTAATGTGCGCTTTTGCTTAGTTGCTGCTGGATCGCGTCATGCAGTTGATAGCGCGCTTCGGGCTCCATCAGGCTGGCGTAGGGCGAGCCGACCAGTGCGCAGAGCTCGACGGCCGGCTGGCCGAACTGGCGTTCGCAGTTGGGATCAAGGAACAGCATCGCCCAACTGGCTTCATTCAAGCGCTCGAAACGCAGCATGCCGAGCCGCGAGGGCACCGGCAACTGCGTCACTACCTCGGCCGCCATACGGCTGGCGGCATCGGGCTGGCTCTTCATGAAGGAAACTCGCTTGGAAATATGCTGAATGCGCCGGGCTCTCGCCCTCTTGTCTGTTGGCTGCGGCAAGGTTGCATCATTGCGGCACCGACTGACAAGAGAGATGAAGGCCAAGTGCTATAAGAATATGTCGGCTGCAGTGAACATTTCTCCAGTGCACAACTGAAATGAGCAGAAGATCGCAGCCTTGAACAACTCTTGCAGGCGCCACGTAGCCATATAGGAGCTGCCGAAGGCTGCGATCTTTTGGTGTTTCAACGCAATTTCATACTGATCGACTGCAAGTTCTTGCCATCGCGGTCATGGTAATTGACCAATATCTGATCAGCCTCAACGACCACATGCGCAAAATTGTCTTGACTCACCACGGCACTGGTGAGCTCGTGCCGATAATCCCCGGCCGCTGTGCGCACCAGCGGTTGATCGAGGATAAACGTTGAAGCCTTGGCATACGGCAGCAATTTGCTGTTGTGCAACGGCGAGGACACGATGGTGTGCACCTCGAAATCGGTGTCCTCGCTGTGACTCAAGCGACTGGTCAGCGAGCCATGGACGTCGCCGGAGACGAACACCACGTTCTTGATCCGGTGAGTGCGGATGGTTTCCAGCAGCCGCAGACGCTGCTCGGGAAAAGCTTTCCAGGCATCGTCACCGTTGAACTTGCGATCGGGATAGAACATCACGCTGGTCACCACGAATTTCACCCGTGCCGGGCTATGGATCAGCCATTGCAGCAGGGCCTGTTCTTGCTCGATGTCGAGAATGCGCCGGTCATCCTCAGACAAGTTGCGTCGGGTGCGGCTGTCGGTGACGAACCAGGCGATATCGCTGTCGCCGAACTGATACCAATAATGCTTCAAGGTATTCCGGTCTATCTGGCCCTCGCTGTTATATGCGTAAACCGGACTGTGGCTGGCTTGATAAAGTTCATAAGCGGCCATGGCGTTGCGATACAAGTCCTTGTCCGCATCTTTTGCATTGGTGGGCCAGTTATCTTCTATTTCATGATCGTCGAGCATCATGTAAGTCGATGTATTGGACATCAATCGTTGAATATTCGGTTGCGAGAATGCCGTTCGATACTTCTTCAGAATGTCTTTGGCTTCGCGATCCGGTGCAATGATATTCAAATCATCTACATACACTTGATCGCCGGTCATGATCACTGCGCTGACGGGTAGATGACTGTTCTCGACAAGTTGATTGATCGAGCCAAAGATGCGATCGCCCAGTTGCGGCAACGAAGCGATGCCTGCGGTAATCCGCAGATAACGGCAAGATCCGACGATAAAGCCCCGGGGTTGGCTGGCTTGCGCGGTGCGGGTACGAAAGCGGTAGAGCTGTCGCGGCCATTGCAGTGGAAACTCCACCACTGTGTCGATGGTGTGTACCGGATTCATCGGGCTTAACCAGCCGGCTTGATATTCGTATTCACAATCGGCGTCCAGATCCTGTAATACCAGTACGCCCGACATGTCGTTGGCTGAATGCAAAAGTGTAAATACGCTGTTGGACCATTTTTCCGTTCCGGCCTTGCGAACGCGAACTCCGGCAAATACGCGTTTTTTGTCCTGTTGTTCGCCGCGCATGAAAATGCGAACTTCGTTAGTTGTGGCGTGGCCCACGATCGGGCCGATAGTCGGTTTGAACATGATCGATTCCGTTCGAGATTTTAATAAGATGAATTAAATAAGCGGAGCGCATTGAAGCAACTTTCCTGAGCAGAGGTTAGTTGGCCGGCGGCAGAAAATATTGGCGTTAAGTGGACCAGACCTGTGGCCGATGTCAGCGCAGGTTGTAGGAAAGAGGCGCGATCCGGTTTATTTCAGGTAAAAAAAAGCCCCGTCAATTGACGGGGTTGAGGTACGAGCGTGTGGCGCTCGAAAGGGTGCAGCAAGCGGCCCTCCGTCGCCGGAGGGCCGCTTGGGTTACAGCAGGATGGTGCGGATGTCGCCCAACAGGCTGCCCAGACGCTGAGTGAAGCGTGCAGCAGCAGCGCCGTTGATCACGCGGTGATCGTAGGACAGCGACAGTGGCAGCATCAGCTTCGGCTGGAAGGCTTTGCCGTCCCAGACTGGCTGGATGGTTGCCTTGGAAACACCGAGGATCGCCACTTCCGGCGCGTTGACGATCGGCGTGAAGCCGGTGCCGCCAATATGACCGAGGCTGGAAATGGTGAAGCAGGCGCCCTGCATCTCGTCCGAGGACAGCTTCTTGGTGCGGGCTTTTTCAGCCAGCGAAGCCGCTTCGGCTGCCAATTGCAGCAGGCTCTTCTGGTCGACGTTCTTGATCACCGGCACCAGCAGGCCATCCGGAGTGTCGACGGCGAAGCCGATGTTCACGTATTTCTTGCGGATGATCGCCTTGCCGCTTGGTGCCAGCGAACTGTTGAAGTCCGGCAGCTCCTTGAGCAGGTGCGCGCAAGTCTTGAGCAGCAGCGGCAGGATGGTCAGCTTGACGCCAGCCTTCTCGGCCACGGCTTTTTGCGCAACACGGAAGGCTTCCAGCTCGGTGATGTCCGCCGAGTCGAATTGCGTGACGTGTGGCACGTTCAGCCAGCTGCGGTGCAGGTTGGCAGCGCCGACCTGCATCAGACGGGTCATCGGCACTTCTTCGATTTCGCCGAAACGGCTGAAATCGACCACCGGGATCGGCGGGATGCCCGCGCCACCGGTAGCGCCGCCAGCAGCGGCCGGTGCTTCCTTGGCCTTCTGCATCATCGCCTTGACGTAAACCTGCACGTCTTCCTTGAGGATGCGACCGTGCGGACCGCTGGCGCCAACGGCGCTCAGCTCGACGCCGAACTCACGAGCCAGTTGACGCACGGCAGGGCCGGCGTGAACTTTGGCGCCCGGTTTCGCTGGTGTAGCAGTCGGCGCTGCGGCTGGAGCGGCAGCAGGTGCAGCGGCAGCCGGAGCAGCAGCGGCAGGTGCCGGAGCGCTCGGTGCAGCAGCCGCAGCCGGGGCAGCAGCAGGGGCCGCGCCTTTGACTTTGAGCTTGAGGATCAGGTCGCCGGTACCGACTTCGTCATCCAGCTTGATCGAAACGCTTTCGACCACGCCAGCGGCAGGCGATGGAATTTCCATGCTCGCCTTGTCGGACTCCAGGGTGATCAGCGACTGGTCGGCTTCGACGGTGTCGCCGGCCTTGACCAGCACTTCGATGATCTTCGCCTTGCCGGCCGAACCGATGTCCGGAACGTGGATGTCCTGAACGCTGTCGGCAACCGGTGCAGCCGGAGCAGCAGCCGGGGCTGGCGCAGCGGCAGCAGCAGGCGCAGCAGCCTGAGCCGGAGCCGCAGCACCCGCCACTTCCAGATCCAGAATCAGATCGCCAGTGCCGACTTCGTCGTTGAGCTTGACGCTGATGGCCTTGACCACGCCAGCGGCAGGCGACGGGATTTCCATGCTCGCCTTGTCGGATTCCAGGGTGATCAGCGATTGATCAGCCTCGACGGTGTCGCCGACCTTGACCTGGATCTCGATGATCTGTGCCTTGCCCGACGAACCGATGTCCGGCACGTGCACTTGCTGTACCGAAGCGGCAGCAGGGGCAGCAGGGGCAGCGGCAGGCGCGGCAGCAGCAGGTGCGGCAGCCGGTTTCTCTTCGGCTTTCGCAGCAGGTGCGGCGGCAGGTGCAGGGGCCGCTTCAGCGGCGCCCTCGACTTCCAGCTCGAGCAGTTCGTCGCCTTCTTTCAGACGATCGCCCAGCTTCACTTTCAGGCTCTTGATGACGCCGGCTTTCGGGGCCGGCACTTCCATGCTGGCCTTGTCCGATTCCAGGGTCAGGATGCTCTGGTCGGCTTCGATGCGGTCGCCGACCTTCACAAACAGTTCAATTACTTCACCTTCACCGCTGCCGATGTCAGGTACGCGAATGAGTTCGCTCACAAAATGTCTCCTCAGCAGTCCAGTGGGTTGCGTTTTTCCGGGTCGATGCCGAACTTGGCGATGGCTTCGGCCACAACCTTAGGTTCGATATCACCACGGTCAGCCAGTGCTTCCAGGGCTGCCAACACCACGAAATGACGGTCGACTTCGAAGAAATGACGCAGTTTCTTGCGGCTGTCGCTGCGGCCGAAACCGTCGGTGCCCAGGACTTTGAATTCCTTGGACGGTACCCACTGACGGATCTGCTCGGCAAACAGCTTCATGTAGTCGGTAGAAGCAATGACCGGACCTTTACGACCGTTCAGGCACTCTTCGACGTAGCTCAGCTTAGGCTTCTGGCCAGGCTTGAGACGGTTGCTGCGCTCTACAGCGAGGCCGTCGCGACGCAGTTCGTTGAAGCTGGTAACGCTCCAGACGTCAGCGCCGATGTTGAACTCTTCACGCAGGATCTTCGCCGCTTCACGCACTTCGCGCAGGATGGTGCCGGAGCCCATCAGCTGAACGTGGTGCGCCGCATCGCGAGTGTCTTCCTCAAGCAGGTACATGCCTTTCTTGATGCCTTCTTCGGCACCGGCCGGCATGGCTGGCTGCTGGTACGACTCGTTCATCACGGTGATGTAGTAGAAGATGTCCTGTTGCTCTTCGGTCATCTTCTTCATGCCGTCCTGAATGATCACCGCCAGCTCGTAGCCGTAGGTTGGATCGTAGGTGCGGCAGTTCGGGATGGTCGCGGCCAGCAGGTGGCTGTGACCGTCTTCGTGCTGCAGACCTTCACCGTTCAGGGTGGTACGGCCAGCGGTGCCGCCGATCAGGAAGCCACGGGTACGGCTGTCGCCAGCGGCCCAGGCCAGGTCGCCGATACGCTGGAAGCCGAACATCGAGTAGAAGATGTAGAACGGCAGCATTGGCTGGTTGTGGCTGGAGTACGAAGTACCGGCAGCGATGAACGAGCTCATGGCGCCTGCTTCGTTGATGCCTTCTTCAAGGATCTGACCTTTCTGGTCTTCCTTGTAGAACATCACCTGGTCTTTATCGACTGGCTCGTAGAGCTGGCCGACGGAGGAGTAGATACCCAGCTGACGGAACATGCCTTCCATACCGAAGGTACGGGCTTCGTCCGGGATGATCGGGACGATGCGCGGGCCGATTTCCTTGTCCTTGACCAGTTGCGCGAGGATCCGCACGAAAGCCATGGTGGTGGAAATTTCACGGTCGCCCGAGCCATCGAGGATGGCTTTCAGGGTGTCCAGGTCCGGAGTCGGTACGCTGAAGCTCTGCGCACGGCGCTGCGGCACGAAACCGCCCAGTGCGGCACGGCGCTCGGCGAGGTAACGGGCTTCGGCGCTGTTTGGCTCTGGCTTGAAGAACGGCAGGTTCTCCAGCTCTTCGTCCTTGACCGGGATGTCGAAGCGGTCGCGGAACAGCTTCAGGCTGTCGACGTCGACTTTCTTGGTGTTGTGCGCAGTGTTTTTCGCTTCGCCGGCACCGGTGCCATAACCCTTGATGGTCTTGGCGAGGATGACGGTCGGTTGTTCCTTGTGGTTGACCGCTTCGTGGTACGCCGCATAGACCTTGTACGGGTCGTGGCCGCCACGGTTGAGTTTCCAGATCTCGTCGTCGGACAGATCGGCAACCATTGCCTTGAGTTCAGGCGTGTTGAAGAAGTGCTCGCGAACGAACGCGCCGTCTTTGGCTTTGTAGTTCTGGTACTCGCCGTCGATGACTTCGTCCATGCGACGTTGCAGGATGCCGTCGACGTCTTTGGCCAGCAGCGGGTCCCAGAAACGGCCCCAGATGACTTTGGTCACGTTCCACTGAGCGCCGCGGAACACGCCTTCGAGTTCCTGGATGATCTTGCCGTTGCCGCGAACCGGGCCGTCGAGGCGCTGCAGGTTGCAGTTGATGACGAAGATCAGGTTGTCCAGCTTCTCGCGGCCGGCCAGGGAGATCGCGCCCAGGGATTCCGGCTCGTCGCACTCGCCGTCGCCCAGGAAGCACCAGACTTTCTGTTTGCCCGGCTGGATGAAACCGCGGTGCTCCAGGTACTTCATGAAGCGCGCCTGGTAGATCGCCTGGATCGGACCCAGACCCATCGATACGGTCGGGAACTGCCAGAAGTCAGGCATCAGCCAAGGGTGCGGATAGGACGACAGGCCTTGACCATCAACTTCCTGACGGAAGTTGTTCATCTGGTCTTCGGTGATGCGACCTTCCATGAATGCGCGGGCGTAAACGCCTGGCGAGGTGTGGCCCTGGAAGTAGATCAGGTCGCCGCCGTGTTCGTCGGTCGGGGCCTGGAAGAAATAGTTGAAGCCGATGTCATACAGGGTCGCACTGGAAGCGAAGCTGGAGATGTGACCACCCAGGTCCGAATCTCGCAGGTTCGTGCGCATTACCATGGCCATCGCGTTCCAGCGTACCAGCGAGCGAATGCGGCGTTCCATGAACAGGTCGCCAGGCATGCGTGCTTCGTGGGTAACGGGGATCGTGTTGCGGTAAGGCGTGGTGATCGCGTAAGGGAGCTGCGAGCCGCTGCGGGTCGCGAGTTCGCCCATACGGGTCATCAGATAGTGAGCACGGTCTTCGCCTTCTTTGTCGAGAACCGATTCCAGGGCGTCCAGCCATTCCTGGGTTTCGACGGGATCGAGGTCTTGCATGGCTTGCTCCAGGGCGGAAAGGCTTCCAGAATCGGTTGCCTGAGTTTGCGACTGGCCTTGTGGGCAGACGATTTAAAATTCTTGGATTGCCGACAGGTTGTTCCGGCGGCGTGTAGTTTTACTACAAATCTTCCGGCATTTCAGCCTTTCGAATGTATAGACGAGTAGTAAAACTACAGATGAAAGGCTTGTGGCCTCCGACTGCGTTGTGAGAATAATCGTTAAGGCGGGTCGATTTCCATCCGAATAAGGTGAAAGTTTGATGCTGGATGCCAAAGAAGAAGAAATTTCAGCTATTTCTAACTTTTGTTCGACAGTCCTTCACGTAGCGGGTTTTCATCATTCACTACAAGCGGCCCTCAATACGCCGATCAAGGATAGACCATGACCCTGCCCGTGCTTGCCGAACTGCCCGCCATTCTCCTGCCGTTGGTCAGCCGATCCGAGCAGTCGTTCCGTACGTCCGTCGCCGCTCTTGAAGACGATCACGGCCTGTCGAACTGGACGTCGGAACGCTGGGCGCAATTCGCCCGCGTCACGGCCGCCAGCGAATTTGTCATTGAACAGAGCATTCGTGACCCTTTGATGTTGTTGTCGCTGGTGGCGTCCGGCGAACTTGATCGAGCGTTTGCGCCCGGCGAACTGTGCGCACAGATCGCCGCCGCCGTGAACAGCGCGCAGAGCGAAGACGAACTCGGCCGCGCCTTGCGCCGCCAGCGCGCACGCCATCAGGTGCGGATCATCTGGCGCGACCTGACCCGTCAGGCCGATCTGGTGCAGACCTGTCGCGACCTCTCGGACATGGCCGACGCCACCATTGATCAGGCTTATCAATGGCTGTACAGCCGTCATTGCGAGCAATTCGGCACGCCTACCGGGCGGCGCAGCGGTGAGCCGCAGCAGATGGTCATTCTCGGCATGGGCAAGCTCGGCGCGGTCGAGCTGAATCTGTCTTCCGACATCGACCTGATCTTCGCCTACCCCGAAGGCGGCGAAACCGTCGGCGTGAAACGCTCGCTGGATAATCAGGAATTCTTCATCCGCCTCGGCCAGCGTCTGATCAAGGCGCTGGATCCGATGACCGTCGACGGCTTCGTCTTCCGCGTCGACATGCGCCTGCGTCCATACGGATCGTCTGGTGCGCTGGTGCTCAGCTTCAACGCGCTGGAGCAGTATTACCAGGATCAGGGCCGCGACTGGGAACGCTACGCGATGATCAAGGCGCGGGTGGTGGCTGGCGATCAGGTCTCCGGCGCGCAGTTGCTCGACATGCTGCGGCCGTTCGTCTATCGGCGCTATCTGGACTTCTCGGCGATCGAAGCGCTGCGCACGATGAAGCAGTTGATCCAGCAGGAAGTGCGGCGCAAGGGCATGGCCGACAACATCAAGCTCGGCTCCGGCGGCATCCGCGAGGTCGAGTTCATCGCTCAGGCCTTTCAATTGATCCACGGTGGCCGCGACCTGAGCCTGCAACAGCGTCCTCTATTAAAGGTGCTGAGCACGCTGGAAGGGCAGGGCTATCTGCCGCCGGCGGTGGTCAGTGAATTGCGCGAAGGGTACGAGTTTCTGCGTTACACCGAACATGCCATTCAAGCGATTGCCGACCGTCAGACGCAGATGCTGCCGGACAGCGCTCAGGATCAGGCGCGCATCGCCTTCATGCTGGGCTTCGCCGATTGGTCGGCGTTCCATGAACAACTGATGTACTGGCGCGGGCGCGTGGCCTGGCATTTCGCCCAGGTGATCGCCGATCCCGATGAGGAAGAGGGCAGCGAAAGCGAAGTGGTGGTCGGTGGCGAATGGCTGCCGCTGTGGGAGGAAGAACAGGACGAGGAGGCCGCGTGCCGGCAGTTGCAGGAAGGCGGTTTCGTCGATGCCGGCAAAGCCCTGAAAGCGCTGGCCGGTTTGCGTGGCAGTCCGCAATTGCGCGCGATGCAGCGGCTGGGACGCGAGCGTCTCGATGCTTTTATTCCGCGACTGCTTGCGCAAGCGGTGGAGCATGACAATCCCGATCTGGTGCTCGAGCGCGTGCTGCCACTGGTGGAAGCGGTGGCGCGGCGTTCGGCGTATCTGGTGTTGCTCACGGAAAACCCCGGTGCGCTGCGCCGCCTGCTGACCCTGTGTGCGGCGAGCCCGTGGATTGCCGAGCAGATCACGCGCTTCCCGCTGCTGCTCGACGAATTGCTCAACGAAGGTCGTCTGTTCAAGCCGCCGTTGGCGCCGGAACTGGCGGCCGAGTTGCGCGAACGCCTGACGCGAATTCCCGAAGACGACCTCGAGCAGCAAATGGAAGCCCTGCGCCATTTCAAACTGGCGCACCGCTTGCGCGTCGCCGCTTCGGAAATTGCAGGCAGCCTGCCGCTGATGAAAGTCAGCGATTACCTGACCTGGCTGGCCGAAGCGATTCTCGAACAGGTGCTAGCCCTGGCCTGGCGGCAGACCGTGGCCAAGTACGGCACGCCGCTGCGCACCGACGGCACGCTGTGCGATCCCGGCTTCATCATTGTCGGTTATGGCAAAGTCGGCGGTATCGAATTGGGGCATGGTTCCGATCTGGATCTGGTGTTCATCCATGACGGCGATCCGCAGGCGGAAACCGACGGGCCGAAATCCATCGACGGCGCGCAGTTCTTCACGCGTTTGGGGCAGCGGATCATTCATTTGCTTACGGCGCAGACCAACTCCGGCCAGCTGTATGAAGTGGATGTGCGCCTGCGGCCGTCCGGTGCTTCCGGGCTGTTGGTGAGCTCACTCGGCGCGTTCGCGCGCTATCAGGAAAACGAAGCCTGGACGTGGGAGCATCAGGCTTTGGTGCGCGCGCGGGTGCTGGTGGGCAGTCAGGATGTTGGCCAGGCTTTTGAAAAAGTCCGCGCGCAGGTGTTGGGCAAACCACGGGATCTGGCCAGGCTGCAGCAGGAAGTCAGCGAGATGCGCGCGAAGATGCGCGACAACCTCGGCACCCGCAGCACCGCAGCCGGCACGGCGGCGAATGCCTTCGACGCGGGCGTGCCGTTTGACCTCAAGCAGGACGCCGGAGGTATCGTCGATATTGAATTTATGGTGCAATACGCGGCCCTGGCGTGGTCGCACAGCCATCCACCGCTGCTGCGCTGGACCGATAACATCCGCATTCTGGAAGAGCTGGAACACGAACGGCTGATGCCCGCCGAAGATGCCAGTCTGTTGCGTGAGGCCTACAAGGCCTACCGCTCCGCCGCCCACCGGCAGGCCTTGCAGAAGGACGCCGGGGTGATACCGGGCGACCAGTTTGCCGACGAACGCCGGCAGGTTTTGCGGATATGGCAAGAGATGGGGCTAAGCTGAAAGCGGTTTATGCAGCACCCAATACCCTGTGGGAGCGAGCTTGCTCGCGAAGGCGGAGTGTCAGACGACACCGATGTCGGATGTGATGGC
>NZ_WBRZ01000168.1:0-12779 GCF_008923895.1 Pseudomonas sp. GXM4 | reverse complement strand
TAAGCAACCCTCAGGCAGCTCCATAAACTGTTCCCGTTACGTTTACGTCACCGTGAGGCGTGGCATTTCTCCACGGCAAGGTGCCATCACGCTACTCCGCTACACACTCGCGGCGCGGCAATCGAGGCACCAAAAGGGTGCAGGCAATTAAACGGCCGCCCTTTCCTGGATCAGAATCCACGGCGAAACCACCACGGCCCACAGCTGCGGATCACGCTCGAAAATATCCAGTGCCCGCGTTTCAGACAGCTTGGCGACCTTGTCGTCGGCCAGCCAGGCCGCGACTTTCTCGCCTTCATCCGATGCCACGGCCTCGGCGGCGGCGATCAAATCCAGGTCAGGGTCGACCCACAATAGGGCACCCTTGGCGAAGAACGGCTCCAGCTCTTTCCAGGTAATAGATGCCGTTTCACCAAGCAGCTTGGCATAGAGGGTGCTAGGTTCTTGATTCATGGGAGCTGTCCGGAAAAGAAATCGACGCGAATGATAACGTCGGTGGTCCGTCAGAAAAACCCGGTTGCAAATCGCTGCACCGAACGAAAAGAGCAGGAACGCCAGGGAATGCTGCCTTTTGGGATATATGCCCCCGATTGCCCCGCCGAAATTCTGTCTCTTTCATTCAAAAATGCGACACCCCCAAGTTTTGCCCCGTGACGCCCGCTTCCCAGTTGATCAAGCGGCGCTCTACACTGTACCGGTACAGTTGCCGGGGCATTTTCCGGAGGGTATCGCAAAGATATCTGACCCGGTTCTGCTGCTACGGCGCCAGAACTCTAAAAAATACAACAGTAAGAGTGGAGCACTATGACTAAGGCTACTAAGCAGATTTCCAAACTGTTTGCCGCTATGGTTCTGGCCGGGGTTGCCAGCCATTCGTTCGCAGCTGACACCATCAAAATCGGTATCGCCGGTCCTAAAACCGGTCCAGTAGCCCAGTACGGCGACATGCAGTTCAGTGGCGCGAAGATGGCCATCGAGCAGATCAACGCCAAGGGCGGCGTCGACGGCAAGAAACTCGAAGCCGTTGAATACGACGATGCCTGTGATCCGAAACAAGCGGTAGCGGTAGCGAACAAGGTCGTCAACGACGGCGTCAAGTTCGTGGTCGGTCACCTGTGCTCCAGCTCCACCCAGCCTGCTTCGGACATCTACGAAGACGAAGGCGTGATCATGATCACCCCGGCTGCCACCAGCCCGGACATCACCGCCCGTGGCTACAAAATGATCTTCCGCACCATCGGTCTCGACAGCGCCCAGGGCCCTGCCGCCGGCAACTACATCGCCGATCACGTGAAACCGAAAGTGGTTGGCGTGCTGCACGACAAACAGCAGTACGGTGAAGGCATCGCCACCGCCGTGAAATCGACCCTCGAGAAGAAAGGCACCAAGGTTGCCGTCTTCGAAGGCGTCAACGCCGGCGACAAGGACTTCTCCGCAATCATCGCCAAGCTCAAGCAAGCCGGCGTCGACTTCGTCTACTACGGCGGCTACCACCCGGAGCTGGGCCTGATCCTGCGCCAGGCTCAGGAAAAAGGCCTGAAAGCCCGCTTCATGGGTCCGGAAGGCGTGGGTAACGACTCGATCACCCAGATCGCCAAGGACGCGTCCGAAGGCCTGCTGGTGACCCTGCCGAAATCCTTCGACCAGGATCCGGCCAACGTTGCCCTGGCTGACGCGTTCAAAGCCAAGAAGGAAGATCCGAGCGGTCCGTTCGTGTTCCCGTCCTACTCGGCAGTGACCGTGATTGCCGAAGGCATCAAGGCAGCCAAGTCCGAAGACGCTACCAAAGTGGCTGAAGCCATCCACGCCGGTTCGTTCAAGACCCCGACCGGCGACCTGAGCTTCGACGACAAGGGCGACCTGAAGGACTTCAAATTTGTCGTGTACGAGTGGCACAACGGCAAACCTAAAACCGAAGTTTCGCCTCAGTAAGGCCTTGCCCGACTGACTGCCAATAAAGCCCACGGCGTGCCGTGGGCTTTGTTTTGCGAATGTATGGGCCGCGCTGGCGTGATCCGCCAGTCGACCCACCTGAAAATCTCAAAACCGTCATCAGCGGTTCGCTGGCAAAACCCGGATTCGAAGTGGATAGAGATCCACGGGGCCGGGCGGGAAAATGACTCCACCAGTGAAATGCGTACAGGTTTTTAGGAGCGCTGTAATGCCTGACCTCTATCACTTCTTCCAACAGCTGGTTAACGGCCTCAACGTTGGCAGCATGTATGCCCTGATCGCCATCGGCTACACGATGGTCTACGGCATCATTGGAATGATCAACTTCGCCCACGGCGAGGTGTACATGATCGGTTCCTACGTGGCCTTCATCGCCATCGCCGGGCTGACCATGATGGGACTCGACAGTGTCCCGCTGTTGATGACTGCGGCGTTCATCGCCAGCATCGTCGTCACCAGTTCCTACGGTTACAGCATCGAACGGATTGCCTACCGTCCCCTGCGCGGCAGCAACCGTCTGATCCCGCTGATTTCTGCCATCGGTATGTCGATATTCCTGCAGAACACCGTTCTGCTGGCGCAAGACTCCAAGGACAAAGCTATCCCCAACCTGATCCCGGGCAACTTCGCCTTCGGTCCGGGTGGCGCACAAGAAGTGCTGATTTCCTACATGCAGATCGTGGTGTTCGTGGTGACCCTGATCGCCATGCTCGGCCTGACCCTGTTCATCTCCCGTTCCCGTCTGGGCCGCGCCTGCCGCGCCTGTGCCGAGGACATCAAGATGGCCAACCTGCTCGGCATCAACACCAACAACATCATCGCCCTGACCTTCGTCATCGGTGCTGCGCTGGCGGCGGTCGCTGCGGTGCTGCTGAGCATGCAATACGGCGTGATCAACCCCAACGCCGGTTTCCTCGTCGGCCTCAAGGCCTTCACCGCTGCGGTACTGGGCGGCATCGGCAGCATCCCCGGGGCCATGCTCGGCGGGTTGGTGCTCGGTGTAGCGGAAGCGTTCGGTGCCGATATCTTCGGCGACCAGTACAAGGACGTCGTTGCGTTCGGCCTGCTGGTTCTGGTGCTGTTGTTCCGTCCGACCGGCATTCTGGGCCGTCCGGAGGTTGAGAAAGTATGACTAGGAATCTTAAACAGGCACTGTTCAGTGCCTTGCTGGTGTGGGCGGTGGCCTACCCGGTACTGGGTCTGAAACTGACCATCGTCGGCATCAATCTGGAAGTACACAACACCAGCCCTGCGGTACTCGCGACCATCGCGATCTGCTCGGTGCTGATGTTCTTGCGCGTGCTGTTCAACCAGCAGATCAGCAAGGCCTGGCGCTCCTCGCCGGGCATGCCGCTGATCCCGGCCAAGGCCAGCAACTTCCTGACCCTGCCGACCACCCAGCGCTATTTCATCATTGCGCTGATTCTGATCGCCCTGGTCTGGCCGTTCTTCGGCTCCCGTGGCGCGGTGGATATCGCAACGCTGATCCTGATCTACGTGATGCTCGGCCTGGGCCTGAACATCGTTGTCGGTCTGGCCGGTCTGCTCGACCTGGGTTACGTCGGTTTCTACGCCGTCGGCGCCTACAGCTACGCGCTGCTGTCGCATTACTACGGCTTGAGTTTCTGGATCTGCCTGCCGATTGCCGGCCTGATGGCGGCGACGTTCGGCTTCCTGCTGGGCTTCCCGGTGTTGCGTCTGCGTGGCGACTATCTGGCGATCGTGACCTTGGGTTTCGGCGAAATCATCCGTCTGTTCCTGCGTAACCTGACCGACATCACCGGTGGCCCGAACGGCATCAGCAACATCGAGAAACCGACGTTCTTCGGTCTGACCTTCGAGCGCAAAGCCGCCGAAGGCCTGCAGACGTTCCACGAGTATTTCGGCCTGCAATACAACTCGATCAACAAGGTGATCTTCCTTTACCTGGTTGCGCTGTTGCTCGCACTGGCCGCGCTGTTCGTGATCAACCGTCTGCTGCGCATGCCGATCGGTCGCGCGTGGGAAGCGCTGCGTGAAGACGAAATCGCCTGCCGTGCGCTGGGCCTGAACCCGACCGTGATCAAGCTTTCCGCCTTCACCCTGGGTGCTGCGTTCGCCGGTTTCGCCGGCAGCTTCTTCGCTGCGCGTCAGGGTCTGGTGACGCCCGAGTCGTTCACCTTCATCGAGTCGGCGATCATCCTCGCCATCGTCGTGTTGGGTGGCATGGGCTCGCAACTGGGCGTGATTCTGGCGGCGATCGTGATGATCCTGTTGCCGGAAATGATGCGTGAGTTCAGCGAATACCGCATGTTGATGTTCGGTGCGCTGATGGTGCTGATGATGATCTGGCGTCCACAAGGTCTGCTGCCGATGCAACGCCCACACATGGAGTTGCGCAAATGAGCCGCGAGATCCTTAAAGTCGAAAATCTGAGCATGCGCTTCGGCGGCTTGCTCGCGGTCAACGGCGTGGCGCTGACCGTCAAGGAAAAGCAGGTGGTTGCACTGATCGGCCCGAACGGCGCCGGCAAGACCACCGTGTTCAACTGCCTGACCGGCTTCTATCAGCCTACCGGCGGCAGCATCCTGCTCGACGGCGAGCCAATCCAGGGCCTGCCGGGCCACAAGATCGCCCTCAAAGGCGTGGTGCGGACCTTCCAGAACGTGCGTTTGTTCAAGGACATGACCGCGGTCGAGAACCTGTTGATCGCCCAGCACCGTCACTTGAACACCAACTTCCTGTCCGGCCTGTTCAAGACCCCGGCGTTCCGCAAAAGCGAGCGCGAGGCGATGGAATTTGCCGAGTACTGGCTGGAAAAGGTCAACCTCAAAGAGTTCGCCAACCGCACCGCCGGCACCCTCGCCTACGGCCAGCAACGGCGTCTGGAAATCGCCCGCTGCATGATGACCCGTCCGCGGATTCTCATGCTCGACGAACCGGCCGCCGGCCTGAACCCGAAGGAAACCGAAGACCTCAAGGCACTGATCGGTGTGTTGCGCGAAGAGCACAACGTCACCGTGCTGCTGATCGAACACGACATGAAACTGGTCATGAGCATTTCCGACCACATCGTCGTGATCAATCAGGGCACGCCGCTGGCCGACGGCACGCCGGAACAGATCCGCGACAATCCTGAAGTGATCAAAGCCTACCTGGGGGAAGCGTAAATGCTGCAGTTCGAAAACGTTTCCACCTTCTACGGCAAGATCCAGGCCCTGCACAGCGTCAACGTCGAAGTCCGTCAGGGCGAAATCGTGACGCTGATCGGCGCCAACGGTGCCGGCAAATCCACGCTGCTGATGACGCTGTGCGGTTCGCCGCAGGCGCACAGCGGCAGCATCCGCTACATGGGTGAGGAGCTGGTCGGCCAGGACTCGTCGCAGATCATGCGCAAGAGTATCGCCGTGGTCCCGGAAGGGCGTCGGGTGTTCGCCCGTCTGACCGTGGAAGAAAACCTGTCGATGGGCGGATTTTTCACCGACAAGGGCGACTACCAGGAACAGATGGACAAGGTTCTCGGACTTTTCCCACGCCTGAAAGAACGCTTCAACCAGCGCGGCGGCACCATGTCCGGCGGCGAACAGCAAATGCTCGCCATCGGCCGCGCGCTGATGAGCAAGCCCAAGCTGCTGCTGCTCGACGAGCCATCGCTGGGTCTGGCGCCGATCATCATCCAGCAGATCTTCGACATCATCGAACAGCTGCGCAAGGACGGTGTGACGGTGTTCCTGGTCGAGCAGAACGCCAACCAGGCGCTGAAAATCGCCGACCGCGCCTACGTTCTGGAGAACGGCCGCGTGGTCATGCAAGGCACCGGTGAAGCGCTGCTGACCGATCCGAAAGTACGCGAGGCGTACCTCGGCGGTTGAGTGTTATCGCTGCACAAAAAAACGGCCTTCGGGCCGTTTTTTCATGCCCAAACGAAAAACACCGATCCTCTGTGGGAGCGAGCCTGCTCGCGAAAGCGATGTATCACGCACCAATAATGTTGAATGTCACACCGCCTTCGCGAGCAGGCTCGCTCCCACAGGGATACAGCTGAATCCGAATTTTTTTATAAATTTCTCGCCCCGCCTGTAACGCATCCCACCACCCGTTCTCTAGAGGGACAAGCAAGCGCAAACCGCTTGCAGAAACCCTGATAAAAACCTGGAGAAACATCATGACTGCGACTACCCGTACCCTGTCCGCCACCGCCCTGGTTCTGGCCCTCGGTTCCGCTCTGAGCATCGCCACTGTCTCCACCGCCCAGGCCGCCGATGCCAACATGGAAAAATGCTTCGGCGTGGCCATGAAGGGCAAAAATGATTGCGCCGCAGGTGCCGGGACTACCTGCGCCGGCACGGCGAAAATGGACTATCAGGCCAACGCCTGGAAGCTCGTTCCGAAAGGCACCTGCGCCACCACCGAAAGCAAAACCTCGCCGACCGGTTTCGGTCAGCTCGAAGCCTTCAAAGCCAAGTCCTGATCCACGTCCTGCCTGAGTGACGCCCATGTTCAGTCATCACGAACCGTCCCTGCCGCGCACTCAGGCAGCTCGCACCGAGCTCCCTGCCCGCGCCGGGCTGGGGCTCAAGACCGGGCACTTCCTCGAAGTGCTCGGCTCCGTACCGGACCTCGGTTTCTTCGAAGTCCACGCCGAAAACTACATGGTGGCCGGCGGCCCTTTTCATCATTTTCTCGGTCTGATTCGCCAACAGTACCCGCTGTCATTGCACGGCGTGGGCCTGTCGATCGGTGGCGAAGGCCCGCTGGACAGCCAGCACCTCAAACGCCTCGCCGAGCTGATCGAGCGCTATCAACCGCAAGCCTTTTCCGAACATCTGGCATGGTCGAGCCACGGCCCGGTGTTCCTCAATGACCTGCTGCCACTGGCTTACGACACGCCGACACTGAACCGCGTCTGTGCGCACATAGACCAGGTGCAGAACACTCTGAAACGACCGATGCTGCTGGAGAACCCGGCGACCTATCTGGGATTTGAGCACTCGACGATCGACGAGGCCGAGTTCATCGGCGAAGTGATCCGCCGCAGCGGCTGCGGCTTGTTGCTCGACGTCAATAATGTCTACGTGTCGTGCATAAACCATCAGCGCGATCCTTTGGCCTACCTCGATGCGTTACCGCTGCACGCAGTCGGCGAGATTCATCTGGCCGGCTTCGCTGAAGATTGCGACAACCTCGGCGACCGCTTGCTGATCGACGATCACGGCGCGCCGATTGATCAGGCCGTCTGGGATCTGTACCGGCAAGTGCTGCAACGTATCGGCCCGGTAGCGACGCTGATCGAACGGGATAATCAGGTGCCGGCCTTCGACGTTTTGCTCGCCGAAGCGCAGCAAGCCGAGACGCTGTTGCGCCGCGCGGAGCGTGCGGCATGAGCACGCAAGCGGACTTCGCCGCCGCCCTGCTCAATGCGCAACTGCCGTATCCCAAGGGCCTGTGCAGCCGCAACGGCGCCGATCCGTCGCGACGTTTTGCGGTCTATCGCAACAACGTGCAGAGCTCGTTGATCAATGCCCTGGCCGACAGCTATCCGGTGGTGCTGCAATTGGTCGGCGAGGAGTTCTTCCGCGCCATGGCAGCGATTTTCGTCCAGAGTCAGCCGCCACACAGTCCGTTGATGAGCCGCTATGGCGAGCACTTCGCCGACTTCATCGCACAATTCGAACCCATTGCCGGCGTGCCTTATGTGGCTGATGTCGCGCGACTCGAGCATTTGCGTACTGTCGCCTACCACGCCGCCGATGCGCAGCCGATCCGGCCTGACCAAGTCAGTGCCGCGCTGGCCGATCCGCAGTCGCTGAGTGAACTGTGTTTCGAACTGCATCCCTCGCTGCATCTGCTCGACTCGGCCTATGCCGTGGTGGCGATCTGGGCCGCGCATCAGCAGGAGCCAAGTCTGGCGGGCATTGGCCTCAATCAAGGCCAGCATGCCCTGGTGCTGCGCAATGGTCTCGACGTTGAGGTGTTCGCTCTTGAACCGGGTGCGAGCGTGTTCATTGGTCATCTGCTCCAGGGCTCGCCACTGCTCGCGGCGGCAGAAAACAGCCCGCCGTTCGATCTCGCCCAAACCCTCGCCTTACTGATTGCGCATAACGCGATCACCCAGCTGAATTACAAGGAGTTGCTATGAACGCTTTTATCCTGCGCGTCATCGCGCTGTTCGAAAAAATCCCGCACAGCCTGATTGCCTTCATCGCGCGTTTTTCCATCGCTGCGGTGTTCTGGAAATCCGGGCAAACCAAGGTCGAAGGACTGGCCGTCGACTTGATTGACGGCACCTTTGAACTGGGCTGGCCACGCTTGGCCGATTCGACGATTCCGCTGTTTCAGAGCGAGTACAACCTGCCGCTGCTGTCGCCGGAAATTGCCGCGCATCTGGCGGCTTTTGCCGAGCATGTGTTTCCGCTGTTGATTCTGCTCGGCTTCGCCACACGGTTTTCGGCGCTGGCGCTGCTGGGCATGACCCTGACTATCCAACTGTTTGTCTACCCGGATGCCTACCCGACCCATGGCACTTGGGCGGCGGTGTTGCTGTATCTGATGGCGACCGGGCCGGGCAGGTTGTCGATCGATCATCTGATTGCCCGCCGATTCCAAGGCTGACCTGAAACTGTAGGAGCTGCCGAAGGCTGCGATCTTTTGATTTTTAGAAGCAAGATCAAAAGATCGCAGCCTTCGGCAGCTCCTACACAAGTTCGATGTCAGGACTGGAGTCGATCCAGCGCCTCGCCACTGCGCTTGAACCAGCCCATCAGATAATCCGCGAGCACCTGCGTGCGTTTCGGCAATCCCCCCTGATACGGGTGCACCAGATACATCGGCATGCGTCGGGTCTGGTAATCGCGCAGCAGCCAGCGCAAGCGGCCGTCCGCCAGTTCCGCTTGCAGCAGATACGACGGCAAACGCGCGATGCCGGCGCCGGACAGCGCTGCTTTCTTCAACAGGCTGTAGTGATTGCTGGCAAACGGACCCGAAACCCGCACCCGCAACAACTCGTGCTGCTGGTGATACAGCCATTCTTCGCGGCCGCTGTAATGGCTGTTGAGCAGGCAACGATGCTCGGCCAAGGCATGGGGCGTCGCCGGCTCGCTGAAGCGCTCAAGGTAGGCCGGGCTGGCGCAGGTCATTTCGTGCCACGCCAACAGCGGCCTGGCCACCAGCCGATCGTCATTGGCCACTTCGGCGCGAATCGCCAGATCAAAGCCATCGCGGGCCAGATCGCGATAGCTGTTGTCCAGCTCCAGCTCGATCTGCACCTCCGGGTATTGCCCGGAAAACTCCAGCAGCAAGCCATCGAAGAAGGTCTCGCCGAGCGACACCGGAACCGTCATGCGCACCGGGCCGGCCATGTCGTCCTTCAAACGCGCCAAAGCCTGCCGCGCGCGTTCGACCTGAACCACCAACGCCTGCGCCTGCGGCAGCAGCGCCGCCCCTGCCGCCGTCAGGCTCAAGCGCCGGGTCGTGCGTTGCAGCAGCACCACACTGAATTGTGCTTCGAGCTGGCTGATGCGCTTGGAGAGTTGGCCCTTGCTGCAGCCCAACTGCTGCGCGGCCAGGGTAAAACTGCCGGCTTCGATCAGCACGGCAAACGCGGCAAGGTCATCCATTTCGCTCATGGATTGTTTCCATTTGAAAACCAAAGGTTGCCTATTAGTGCGCTTATCCGCAGAAAAAACCACTCTAGACTGAAACCTCATTCACACATGAGGTACAGCTCGATGAAAATTCTGTTGATAGGCGCAGGCGGCACCATCGGTTCGGCGGTGGACAAAGAGTTGTCGCAACGCCACGAGGTCATTCGTATCGGTCGCAACAGCGGTGACTTGCAGGTGGATATCAGCGACAGCGCGTCGATCCGCAAGCTGTTCGAACAGACCGGCAAGTTCGATGCCTTAATCTGCGCGGCGGGCAACGTGACGTTTGCAGCGCTGGACGAGATGACTGGGGACAGCTTCGCCCTCGGCCTGAAAGACAAGTTGATGGGCCAGGTCAATCTGCTGCTGATCGGCCGCGAGTTCGCCAATGACGGCGCCTCGTTCACCTTCACCACCGGCGTGCTCAGCCACGACCCGATTCGCAGCGGCGCTTCGGCAGCGCTGGTCAACGGCGCCCTCGACAGCTTCGTCCGCGCCGCCGCCATCGAACTGCCGCGTGGCCTGCGGGTAAACTCGGTGAGCCCGACCGTGGTGACTGAAGCCCTGGGCAAGTACGCGCCCTACTTCCGTGGCTTCAAGCCGGTTGCTGCAGCGGAAGTGGCATTGGCCTACGCGAAAAGTGTCGAAGGCCTGCAAACCGGTCAGACCTTTCACGTGGGTTAAGGCCCTTGTGATGAACGGTCAGGCTGCGTAACGTGGCAGCACTTGTCTGGAGAGCCAAAGATGCGTGTTGCCCGTTCGTTCGTCCTCGTTGCCCTGCTGCCGATGTTTGCCGCCTGCCAGTTGTTCGACGGCCAGCGTGAAAGTGTGTCCCATGCCGGGCAGACGCGGATGCAGGGGCAACTGACCGCAGCCGACGGCAAACTGGTGTTCCAGCCGTGCCAGGAGCAGCGGCAACTGGTGGTCAACGACATCGGCGGCACCAGCGTCCTGCAAGAAGCCGCCACCCTCGCCGACGAGCAGGGCAAGCTGTTTGCCGATGTGCGCGGCAAGGTTTCCGGCGATCGTCTCGACCTCGGCCAGTTGTATCGCGTCGAGCGCTCGGGCACGGCCTGCGACGATCCGAATTTCAAACTGCTGATCCTGCGCGCCGCCGGCCATGGCCCGGAGTGGAATGTGAAGGTCAGCGGCAAAGGCATGGTCATCGAGCGCGACGGTCAGCCACCACTGGCCGTGCCGTATGTGGAAGAGCAACTGGGCGACGGCCGCTTCAATCTCAGCAGCGAAGCCAACAACCAGCGCATCGAATTGTGGGTCGCGCCACAGCGCTGCGTCGACAGCAGCACCGGCAGCGTGCAGCACATGAGCGCCGAATTGCGTATCGACGGTCAGGTCCAGCGCGGCTGCGGCTATTTCGGCGGCGCACGCAACGACTGATCGTTTTTCCCCCACGGATCCGCTCGCGGCGGCTTATAATCGCCGCCTTCAAACGCCCTGGCGCAGTTGTGCGCCCCGCGAATCCGGATCCCCGCCATGTTACGAATCACTGAACTCAAGCTGCCAATCGACCATCCCGAAAAAGACCTGCGCACCGCCATCGTGCAACGCCTGGGCATCGCCAGTGATGATCTGCTCGATTTCACCTTGTTCAAGCGCAGCTATGACGCGCGCAAAAAGTCCTCCGAACTGTGCTTCATCTACACCATCGACCTCAACGTACGCGACGAGGCCAGAGTGTTGGGCAAGTTCGCCGACGACCGTAACGTCAACGTGGCGCCGGATGTCAGCTACAAATTCGTCGGCCAGGCACCGAGCGATCTCGGCCAACGGCCGATCGTCGTCGGTTTCGGCCCGTGCGGCATCTTCGCCGGCCTGCTGCTGGCGCAGATGGGCTTCAAACCGATCATTCTCGAACGCGGCACCGAAGTCCGTCAGCGCACCAAGGACACTTGGGGCCTGTGGCGCAAAAGCGTGCTCAATCCCGAGTCCAACGTACAGTTTGGCGAAGGCGGCGCGGGCACGTTCTCCGACGGCAAGCTGTACAGCCAGATCAAGGACCCGAAATTCCTCGGCCGCAAAGTCCTGCACGAGTTCGTCAAGGCCGGTGCGCCGGAAGAAATCCTCTACGTCAGCAAGCCGCACATCGGTACGTTCCGCCTGACCGGCATGGTCGAAAACATGCGCGAGCAGATCCGCGAACTGGGCGGTGAAGTGCGCTTCCAGGAGCGCGTCAGCGACGTGCTGATCGAAGACGGCCAACTGGTCGGCGTGCAACTGGCCAGCGGCGAAACCCTGCATTCGAAGCATGTGGTTCTGGCCCTCGGCCACAGTGCCCGCGACACCTTCCGCATGCTCCACAGCCGTGGCGTGTTCATGGAAGCCAAGCCGTTCTCGGTGGGTTTCCGCATCGAACATCCGCAGTCACTGATCGACCGCGCGCGCCTGGGCAAATACGCCGGCCACCCGAAACTCGGTGCTGCCGATTACAAGCTGGTGCACCACGCCAAGAACGGGCGTTCGGTCTACAGCTTCTGCATGTGCCCGGGCGGCACTGTGGTCGCGGCGACGTCGGAACCGAATCGCGTGGTCACCAATGGCATGAGCCAGTACTCGCGCAACGAGCGTAATGCCAACTCCGGCATCGTCGTCGGCATCACCCCGGAAGTCGATTATCCGGGCGGCCCGCTCGCCGGTATCGAGTTGCAGGAGCGCCTGGAATCCCACGCGTTCATTCTGGGCGGCAGCGACTACAAGGCCCCGGCGCAACTGGTTGGCGACTTTATCAACGACATTCCATCGACCGAGCTGGGCGAAGTCGAGCCGTCGTACAAGCCAGGCGTGGCGCTGGGCGATCTGGCCTTGGCGCTGCCCGACTTTGCCATTGAGGCGATCCGTGAAGCCTTGCCCGCGTTCGAGAAGCAGATTCGCGGTTATTCGCTGCACGACGCCGTGCTGACCGGGATCGAGACGCGCACTTCATCGCCGCTGCGCATCACCCGCAATGAGTCGCTGCAGAGCATGAACGTCAAAGGCCTGTTCCCGGCCGGTGAAGGCGCGGGCTATGCCGGCGGGATTCTCTCGGCGGGTGTTGACGGGATTCGCATTGCCGAGGCAGTGGCTCGCGATATCCTCGGCCTCGACGCCTGATCCGCTAAGTTCGCAACAGCGCAAAACCCTGTGGGAGCGAGCCTGCTCGCGAAAGCGGTCTGTCACTCAACGAAGTTGTTGAATGTAACTCCGCCT
>NZ_WBRZ01000167.1:0-12795 GCF_008923895.1 Pseudomonas sp. GXM4 | reverse complement strand
CGGAGCGTCCCTTGAGGCGTTCCCACGCAGGGCGTGGGAACGATCACCTTTGCTTGCAGCTTGCAGCTTGCAGCTTGCAGCTTGCAGCTTGCAGCTGTAGCTGCCTCAAATCCCGTCGAGCATCGCCTTGTTGCGCACCGCGCCTTTATCTGCACTGGTCGCCAGCAGGGCGTAGGCCTTGAGGGCGGTGGTCACTTTGCGTGGGCGCACCTCGACCGGTTTCCAGCCTTTCTTGTCCTGCTCGGCGCGGCGTGCCGCCAGTTCTTCGTCGCTGACCAACAGGTTGATCGAGCGGTTCGGAATGTCGATCAGTACCTTGTCGCCATCCTGCACCAGACCGATCGCGCCACCGGCCGCAGCCTCTGGCGAAGCGTGACCGATCGACAGGCCGGAAGTGCCGCCGGAGAAACGCCCGTCGGTGAGCAGCGCGCAGGCTTTGCCCAGGCCTTTGGATTTCAGGTAGGACGTCGGGTAGAGCATTTCCTGCATGCCCGGGCCGCCTTTCGGGCCTTCGTAGCGAATGATGACGATGTCGCCTTCCTTCACTTCGTCAGCGAGGATGCCGCGCACGGCGCTGTCCTGGCTTTCGAAAATCTTCGCGTTGCCTTCGAAGACGTGGATCGACTCATCGACCCCGGCAGTTTTCACCACGCAGCCGTCCTGCGCGATGTTGCCGTACAGCACGGCGAGGCCGCCTTCTTTCGAATAGGCGTGCTCGAAGCTGCGGATGCAGCCGTTTTCACGGTCGTCGTCGAGGGTTTCCCAACGGGTCGACTGGCTGAACGCAGTCTGGGTCGGAATGCCCGCAGGGCCTGCCTTGAAGAAGTGATGCACGGCTTCGTCGCTGGTCTGGGTGATGTCCCACTTGGCGATGGCTTCTTCCATGCTGCGGCTGTGTACGGTCGGCAGGTCGGTGTGCAGCAGGCCGCCACGGGCCAGCGAACCGAGGATGCTGAAAATGCCGCCGGCGCGGTGCACGTCTTCCATGTGGTACTTCTGGATGTTCGGCGCGACTTTGCACAGCTGCGGCACGCTGCGCGAGAGGCGGTCGATGTCGCGCAGGTCGAAATCGATCTCGGCTTCCTGGGCGGCTGCGAGCAAGTGCAGGATGGTGTTGGTCGAGCCGCCCATGGCGATGTCGAGCATCATCGCGTTCTCGAACGCCTTGAAGTTGGCGATGTTGCGCGGCAGCACGGAGTCATCGTTCTCGCCGTAGTAACGCTTGCACAGCTCGACGATGGTGCGACCGGCCTGGAGGAACAGCTGTTCGCGGTCGCTGTGGGTGGCCAGAGTGGAACCGTTGCCCGGCAAGGCCAGACCCAGTGCTTCGGTCAGGCAGTTCATCGAGTTGGCGGTGAACATGCCGGAGCACGAACCGCAGGTCGGGCAGGCGCTGCGCTCGTACTCGGCGACTTTCTCGTCAGAAGCGCTGGAGTCGGCGGCGATTACCATGGCGTCGACGAGGTCGAGGCCGTGGGAAGCGAGTTTGGTCTTGCCCGCTTCCATCGGGCCACCGGAGACGAAGATCACCGGGATGTTCAGGCGCAGCGCGGCCATCAGCATGCCCGGGGTGATCTTGTCGCAGTTGGAAATGCACACGATGGCGTCGGCGCAGTGGGCATTGACCATGTACTCGACGGAGTCGGCGATGATCTCGCGACTCGGCAGCGAATACAGCATGCCGTCGTGGCCCATGGCAATGCCGTCATCGACAGCAATGGTGTTGAATTCCTTGGCCACGCCACCGGCGCGTTCGATTTCGCGGGCGACCAGTTGACCCAGGTCCTTCAGGTGCACATGCCCCGGGACGAACTGGGTGAACGAGTTGGCGATGGCAATGATCGGCTTCTTGAAGTCGTCATCTTTCATGCCGGTGGCGCGCCACAGTGCGCGGGCGCCGGCCATGTTGCGGCCGTGGGTGGATGTTTTCGAGCGGTAATCTGGCATGGAGCACTCCGGGCGGCTAATCACGTACTAAAGGGGAGTGAGCTTCTGTTGACCTCTGAAACACCCGAAAAATGGCCGTGTGTCCGGAAGCTGCCGATGACGTTGCGGGATCGCCGCTGGTCTCAGCCTGAGCTCATAAACCCGCCGGGGATGAATGGCGATGAATGAGGCGATTCTACACCGCTGGCGTCGCGAGGGAATGGCGCAAAGCGTTGTTCCCCCGCTGAAGAGGCACGCGGGATGACGACTGGCAGGATCAGTGGTCGCCTCCCGGCATCACCGGATTGCTGCGCCGGCTGCTGACGCGACGGCCAATCACGCTGTTGAGCAACAGCGATACGCCGCTCAACACCACGAAGCCGTAACCCAGCGTCGCTTGCAGGTTGGCCGGGCCGAGGCTGATCAAGGCGCTGACCAGCCCGCCACAGATAAAGATGATGGTGCTGCCGGCGGACGCCGATGCGCCGGCATTTTCGGCGAACAGGCTCATGGCACGTGAGGTGGCCGGTGGTCTTGAAATGGTCGTGCCCACCGTGCAGATCAGCATCGGAATCAGCACCGTCGCCGCTGACAGATCATGATTGGCCGCCAGATAGAGCATCACCAGCCCCGAGAGCAGGATCAGACTCAGCCCGGTGAAAATCTGCTGTTGCGCATTGATATGCCGATTCAGCACGCTGGCGAACAGGCCGCCAAAGACATAGGCGGCGCCGTAGATCAGCAGGATCAAGGCAAAATCGTAAGGTGCCATCTGCAGCTGCTCCATGAAGATCAGCGGGGAAATGACGATGAAGGAAAAGTGGCAGGCGAAAGCGAATGCGGAAATCAGCCAGCAGCCGACAAATTCGAAATTGCCCAGGACGCGCTGATAGGACTGGATGAAGCCAAGGCGGCTGGGATCATGAGGAGGACGGCTGTTATCGAGCAATCGCCAGGTCTTGATCAGAACTGCTGCGGCCAGGGCGATGAAGACCCAGAAGCTGCCGCGCCAGCCGAGCGTGGCCTGCAGAAACGTGCCCGCCAATGGTGATACCGAAATGAAGATGCCCGTGGCGGTGACCATCAGGATCCGCAGGCGATCACGCTCGTTGCCTTCGAACAGATCCTGCACCAGTGCCTGGGACAGCACGAAGCAACCGCATCCCAGCGCCTGCATCACCCGGAAAATCAGGAACAGCGTGTAGTCATTGCTCAGCACGCAGCCCAGTGCGCCGAGCAGCGACACGCTCATGCCGGCGAGCAGCAGACCTTTGCGCCCGATCACATCGGACAACGGGCCGATCAATAACTGGGCAAATGCGATGCCCACGGCAAACAGACTGATCGACAGCGCGATGTCGTTTGACGATCGGCCAAAGTGGGCTGCCAATGCCGGAAAGGAAGGCAGCAGCACATCCAGCGGAAACACGCCTAGCAGGATCATCGCCAGCAGCAGGCTGATTGCTCCGCGCTGCTGTCGGCGGGTGGTTGCACGGCTGTGTTTATCCATCGATCAATCCTGCTTTGGCGAAGAGTGTCTGGTTATGGGGCAATGCAAAGAAGCCGGCCTTGTGCAGGGCCTCCACAGTAGGTTTGCAGCCAGCGCGTGCACGGGCGCGGTTGGCCTGCACCGTTACCGTGCTGCCGACAATCTCCATCACGTCGATCTCGGCAATACCGGCCGAACGCAGGCTTTGTTGCAGCCAGCTTTCATCTGCTTCGAAGAAAATGGAAATGATCTCCACGAGGGTCTTGCTGGCGAACAGGCGCTGACGACTGTTCATCGCAATCCAGAAGTAATGGAAGGCTTCGGCGAAATAACGGCTGTGCCGGGCTTCGTCGGCAAGGTGATCACGCAGCATGTCGTTCACGCTGGACACCAGCGTGTCGCGGCAGACCTCCAGCAACTCGCGGGCAATGATCGTTTCCGAGACAAATCCCAGCAGGAACCACGCCAGTGCACGGTTTTTCTCCGGCGTGCGCGCGATCAAGGCGTTCATGCGGCTGATTCGCTTCGGAATGACCGGACGCCGGGTGATGCTGTAATACGCAGCGATCTGCTCGGCAATCTGGTTGGAAAACAGCGCGTGGTAGCCCTCGTCGGTATACAGCTGCAGTGCTGCATGCTTCATCGGCAGCGGTATGTAGATGGGCAGTTCGCGGTGCGCGATGACTTCCACCGCGCGGTTGACGATGCGGTGTTCGAGCAGGGTGGTGTAGTCGAGGAAATACACCAGATGATTAGCGGTAAGGCGGTGCAGGGTTTCGCGCCCCTTGGCCTGGATGGCCGGATGCGCCAGATAGGGCACAAAGGCCGGGGGGAACCAGTAGCGGGTTTGCAATTGCTGCTCGACATCGCCCGGTAACCGGTAATCATGGGTACTGCTGCGTACCGATGCACGGCTCTCCCAGTCTGGAAGCGTGAATTTCAGTGACCATGACACCGGGGCTTCGCTCTCGTCCATCGCCGTGGAAATCATGACTGTGCTCCGCTGAGCAGATCACGCATTTCCTGGCACATGGTGTGACCATCGCTTTCGCCGCAACCGACAAAGAACAGCGGTTGCTCGGCGCTGCCCGCGATGCCGAGCAGGGTTTCAACCTGTGCGTCGGCAAATGCGCCGGTCAGCCAGGTGTTCAGCCCCAGCGTTGTTGCTACCAGTTGAAAGGTTTGCGATAGATGACCGGCCTCGATGAATGCCATGCGATAGGCGCGCGAGTGTTCGTACTTCCACCAGAGACGATCAAACCTGGCGGTGATGAACACGCCCAGCGGCAGGTTGTTGATGAAGTGCTGGCCGCCGAGCAATTGGCCCAGTTCCGGATCCGGCAGCGCATTGATCCGACTCAGAGCGTGTTCGGCAGGGTGGTAGGCGTAGATGCCGGGTTCCAGCCCGCTGACATTTTGCGCCAGGACAAATCCCTCACAGGCGTTCAATCCGCCGCCGGACGGGCAGCCCCGGCGGGCCTCGAGACCCGGCGCGACCGGATCGGCGTGGGCATCTTCGCGCGGGGGAAGATAGCCGAGGGTCAGATACAGCAGCGTGCCGACCTCGTTCAGTGTCACCGCCGCACCGGTGTAGGAACGACAGGTTTTGCGCCTCATCAGGGCCTGAGTCAGGCTGTCATCATTAATGGCGCCTGGTACGGGCAGGGTAATCAAGGGCTGCACTGATCGCGGCGCCGGGGTGTTCGCAGGTTCCGGCTTCGCCAGCACTTCGCTGCAGTGCGCCAGATATTGCCTGGACCACTCGTGAATATTCCGAGGCGTATGTGCGCAAGGTATATTTTGTGTGCCGATGTGATAAATCTTCGATAGTTCATCCCAGCCCCAATCCGGGCTGTCTATTTTTGAAGTTGTTAGAATGCCTGCGTCCAGAAGTTGTCTGTCTATTATGTTGTTCGGGTCAAATATATCAGGGTTGTGTATAAGGCTGGCGAGGCGATGGGAGTATTCAAGATCAAGTTCGTGTTGAGTGTGCTTCTTGTAGTTCCAGACTACTTGTCCGGGCGGGCGCGGCAATATAAAAAGAAAAGGATTGATATACATGGGTTCAGATCACTCAGGAAAAGTCTGATGGACGCCAGAGTGCCGGCACTCTCCGGCGTCCAGGCTACTTAGCGGCCGGTGGCTGCAACCAGAAAGGCCAGGTTGGCGAGTTTGTCTGTTTCGAGATAAATGGTTTTCATGATGTGAACTCCTTGTTCGTTGGTAGTTGAGTCGCTTCGTTGCGACAACTTCATATTAGTTTGTAATCGAATATTGGCAAGCGGATATTAAGTAGGAATATTCCAGTAATTTTGTCGGAGTGGTCTTTTGCAGGAGACTTACTGTGTAGGTTTAATTTCCATGTTTTACAGGCATGACGAAACTTCCTGCAAGGCGGCGAGAAAGAAGTTGTAGGAAGAGGGCAGGGCACTCATGTCGAGTGTGAAAAAAACGGGCGGAGGGGGCGCAAAAAAACGGGGAGCTCAGTAGCTCCCCGGTGTTCAAGCGCAATCAGCTGTTGGGCAGCAGACGGCAGGTGATGCTTTTGATGTAGCGGGTTTCAGCGATGGCCGGATGCACCGGATGATCCGGACCCTGACCGCCACGTTCGAGCATCTGGATGTTGCGGTCCAGATGACGGGCGCTGGTCAGCAGGATGTTCTGCAGATCGTCTTCCGGCAGGTGCATGGAGCACGAAGCACTGACCAGAATGCCGTCCTTGGTCAGCAGGCGCATGGCTTGCTCGTTGAGACGACGGTAGGCGCCTTCGCCGTTCTTCATGTCTTTCTTGCGTTTGATGAAGGCCGGCGGATCGGCAACGATCACGTCGAAGCGCTCTTCGCTGGCTTTGAGTTCCTTCAACGCTTCGAAGACGTCGCCTTCGATGCAGGTCATCTTGTCAGCGAAGCCGTTCAGTGCAGCGTTGCGCTCGACACCGTCGAGGGCGAATGCAGAGGCGTCGACGCAGAACACTTCGCTGGCGCCGAACGCAGCGGCCTGCACGCCCCAGCCACCGATGTAGCTATAGAGATCAAGTACGCGTTTGCCCTTGGCGTAAGGTGCCAGGCGCGCGCGGTTCATGCGGTGATCGTAGAACCAGCCGGTTTTCTGCCCTTGAATGACCGGCGCTTCGAACTTCACACCGTTCTCTTCCAGCGCGACCCATTCCGGCACCAGACCGAATACGGTTTCGACGTAGCGGTTGAGGCCTTCGGCGTCGCGGGCGGCGGAATCGTTCTTGAACAGGATGCCGCTTGGCTTGAGCACCTGGGTCAACGCGGCGATCACGTCGTCTTTATGCGCTTCCATGGTCGCCGAGGCGATCTGCACCACGAGGATGTCGCCGAAGCGATCGACCACCAGACCCGGCAGCAGGTCGGAGTCGCCGTAGACCAGACGATAGAACGGCTTGTCGAACAGACGCTCGCGCAACGACAGTGCGACATTCAGGCGATGCACCAGCAGCGACTTGTCGAGTGCCAGTTTGATGTCGCGTGACAGCAGACGCGCGCAGATCAGATTGTTCGGGCTCATGGCGACGATGCCCAACGGCTTGCCGCCAGCGGCTTCGAGCACCGCCTGATCGCCGGCCTTGAAGCCGTGCAGAGGCGTGGCGGCCACGTCGATTTCGTTGCTGTAGACCCACAAGTGGCCGTTGCGCAGGCGACGGTCGGCGTTGGCTTTGAGGCGCAGGCTAGGCAGGGACATGACGTCGCTCCGGAAAAAAGAGCGGGAGTATAGCGTGTTGACGCGTGCTCCGGTCTGGCCTGCGATGAAAAGCGGATGGCCCCTTCGCGAGCAGGCTCGCTCCCACACTTGGAATGCATTCACCTGTGGGAGCGGGCCTGCTCGCGAAAGGATTTCGGCGCTTACGCAGCCAGTGCGTCAATCAGGGCCTGACTGAAAGCCGGCACATCATCCGGCTGGCGGCTGCTGATCAGGTTGCCGTCCTTGACCACTTCCTGGTCGACCCAGTTGACCCCGGCATTGACCAGATCGTCCTTGACCGTTTTGTAGCTGGTCATGGTCTTGCCATTGACCAGTCCTGCCGAGATCAGCAACCAGCTGCCGTGGCAGATCACGGCAATCGGCTTGCCCGCCGAAGCGGCAGTCTTGACCAGATGCTGAGCATCCTGATCGATACGGATGGTGTCGGAATTTTGCACACCACCGGGCAGCAGCACGGCATCGTATTGATCGACGCTCACAGCCTGGAAGGTGTTGGTGACGGGGAAGTCGTCGGCCGGTTTGTCATGGTTCCAGCCTTTGACGGTGCCGGCCTCGGCCGAGAGGATATCGACCTGCACGCCGGCCTGCTCGAGGGCATCCTTGGGGCCGGTCAGTTCGACCTGTTCGAAACCATCGGTAACCAAAATAGCGACGCGTTTGCCATTGAGGGAAGTTGCCATCGGTAAGCTCCTGAGTCTGTGGAGATTTTGCTTCGCAGCGAACCGTTGAAGTCCGAAGCGCCCTACAGATTCCGAAGCCTGGGCACAGATGAAAGTTCCGGCGATGTGCCCATCGGTGTGTCGCCCTGCGGTTTCAGCGGTTAGAATCGCCGCCTGCCCCGGAGTGTGTACTTATGTCCCAAGAGCTGACCACCGAACAGATTCAACAATCGCTGCAAGGCATCAGTGTGCCGGCGCAACCGCAGATCATGGTGGATCTGCAAATGGAGCAGTACATGCCCGACCCGGACCTGGAGGTGATCGCCAAACTGATCTCCCAGGACCCCGGTCTGTCCGGCGCGCTGCTGAAAATCGTCAACTCGCCGTATTACGGCCTGAGCAACAAGATCACCTCGATCCAGCGTGCGGTGAACCTGTTGGGCAGCCGCTCGATCATCAACCTGATCAACGCGCAGTCGATCAAGGGCGAGATGAACGACGACACCATCGTCACCCTCAATCGTTTCTGGGACACCGCGCAGGATGTGGCGATGACCTGCCTGACCCTGGCCAAGCGCATCGGCACCCAGGCCGGTGACGAAGCCTATGCGTTGGGCCTGTTCCACGATTGCGGCGTGCCATTGATGCTGCAGCGTTTCCCCAATTACATGACCGTGCTGGAAGAGGCCTACGCCAGCGCCAGCCCGGAATGCCGCGTGGTCGATACGGAAAACCGTGTGTTCAACACCAACCACGCCGTGGTCGGTTACTACACGGCCAAGTCCTGGCGCCTGCCGGAGCATGTCAGCGCCGCCATCGCCAACCACCACAACGCGCTGGCGATTTTCAGCGACGAATCGTCGAAGAACAGCCAACTGAAAAACTTGCTGGCGATTCTGAAAATGGCCGAGCACATCTGCGCCTCTTATCGCGTGCTGGGCAACCAGAGCGAGGATTTCGAGTGGAGCGCGGTGGGCCCGCTGGTGCTCGATTACGTCGGTCTGTCGGACTACGACTTCGAAACACTCAAACAAACGATTCGCGACCTCGGCGCGCATTGATCCGAGGACACCATGCCTGAACTGCCGGAAGTCGAAACCACCCGTCGCGGGATCGCCCCGCACCTGGAAGGCCAGCGGGTCAGCCGGGTCATCGTCCGCGACCGGCGCCTGCGCTGGCCGATCCCCGAAGACCTCGATGTGCGCCTGTCCGGGCAGCGCATCGTGCTGGTCGAGCGGCGCGCCAAATACCTGTTGATCAACGCCGAGATCGGCACGCTGATCAGCCATTTGGGCATGTCCGGCAATCTGCGTCTGGTCGAGGCCGGGTTGCCGGCGTTGAAGCACGAGCACGTCGATATCGAACTGGAGTCGGGACTGGCCCTGCGCTACACCGACCCGCGACGCTTCGGTGCGATGCTGTGGAGCAACGACCCGCTCAATCACGAACTGCTGATTCGCCTCGGGCCGGAGCCGCTGACCGATCTGTTTGATGGCGAGCGCCTGTTCCAGCTGTCACGCGGGCGCTCGATGGCGGTCAAGCCGTTCATCATGGACAACGCGGTGGTGGTCGGGGTCGGCAATATCTACGCGACCGAAGCGCTGTTCGCCGCCGGCATCGATCCGCGCCGCGAAGCCGGGGGCATCTCCCGCGGGCGTTACTTGAAACTGGCAATCGAGATCAAACGCATCCTCGCCGCCGCCATCGAGCGTGGCGGCACGACGTTGCGCGATTTCATTGGCGGAGATGGCCAGCCGGGCTATTTCCAGCAGGAACTGTTTGTTTACGGTCGCGGCGGTCAGCACTGCAAGGTCTGCGGTAGCGGCCTGCGCGAAGTGAAGCTGGGCCAGCGCGCCAGCGTGTTTTGCCCGCGCTGCCAGACCTGAAAAAATCCTTCGGTCTATAGTGAGAAGTCTCACTGCTCAGCCCGAAGGATCGTGCCATGAAAGTCCTGCAAGTCTTCTTCGTCACGCTGCTGTTGTGTTCCAGCCTGGCCGTTCAGGCCTCGGAAACCGGCAGCGGTGATCCGCGTTACACCATCCAGAATCCCCCGGCCTACGCCATGCTTGGCGACCTGCTGATTGCCCGGCCCTTGCTGGTGGTGGCTACGGTGATCGGTGCGGGAGCGTTTGTGGTGTCGTTGCCGTTTACCGCACTGGGCGGCGGTGTTGGCGATGCCGGTCAGGCGCTGGTGGTTGACCCGGCGAAAGCGGCGTTTGTGCGGTGTCTGGGGTGTACAGGGGAGGGGTTCGAGCAGCGCGAGTGAAGGGCAATATCAAAAGATCGCAGCCTTCGGCAGCTCCTACAGAGGAATGCGATCCATGTAGGAGCTGCCGAAGGCTGCGATCTTTTTAGCGAATCAGGCCTTGCCGGTGATCTTGCGGTACTTCTCCATCAACTGTTCTTCAGTCTCCGGATGGGCTTCGTCCAGTGGAATGCAATCCACCGGGCAGACCTGCTGGCACTGCGGCTCGTCGTAGTGGCCGACGCACTGGGTGCACAGGTTCGGGTCGATCACGTAGATCTCTTCGCCTTGGGAAATGGCGGCGTTCGGGCACTCGGGTTCGCAGACGTCGCAGTTGATGCAATCGTCGGTGATGATCAGGGACATGCTAACTCCAGCCGGGGCGGCAGGCCCGGGCGCTATAAATCAATGCGCGCAATTGTGCCGCATTGGCGAGCGCAGTGCACGCGGGGGCGATCAAGGGCACGAGACTGCAATCTTCAAAAGCAAAGATCGCAGCCTGCGGCAGCGCCTATTTCTTGAAGCGCAGGGTCAGCGCGTCGGCCACGGCCGGGTGGACGAACTTGCTGATATCGCCGCCCAGCGCGGCAATCTCCCGCACCAGCGTCGAGGAAATGAACGAATAACGCTCCGACGGCGTGAGAAACAGGCTCTCCACATCCGGCGCCAGTTGGCGGTTCATGTTGGCCAGCTGGAATTCGTATTCGAAGTCCGACACCGCGCGCAGACCACGCAGGAACACATTGGCGTTCTGCTCTTTGGCGAAATGCGCGAGCAGCGTCGAGAAACCGACCACTTCCACGTTAGGCAGGTGTTTGGTGACCTCGCGAGCCAGTTCGACCCGTTGTTCCAGCGGGAACAGCGGGTTCTTTTTCGGGCTGGCGGCGACCGCAATGATCACGTGATCGAACAGGCGCGAGGCGCGTTCGACCAGATCGCCATGGCCCTTGGTAATAGGGTCGAAGGTACCTGGGTACAACACTCGGTTCATCGCGTCGTCCTGGCGGGAGTCCGTTGGGGAGTCGGATGGTATCGCAGCCTTCCCGGTCGGCCAAGTCGCCTGTTGGGTAAGAAAGCACTATAGACGATAGGAATATTCTGCTTTTTCATGGATTTTTCAGTCGGTCAGCCAAGGCTGTCGCCAGTTGTGCGGTCAGGCCATACACCGACAACTGCGGGTTGGCGCCGATGCTGGTGGGGAACAGCGAGCCGTCGTGGATCGACAGATTGCGCAGTTGATGATGGCGGCCGAGGCTGTCAGCGACCGCGCGTTGCGGATCTTCACCCATCGCACAACCACCCATCACATGGGCGCTACCGAGTCGCGTGCGGTACAGCTCCAGGCTCAGTCCATCGATCATTGAGCGCGCCTCGGCCAGGGTCTTCACATAGCGGCCGTCGGCGTGCATCGGCATCACCGATTGCGCGCCGCCGGCGAACTGAATGTCGGCCATGACGTGAAAGGCTCGGCGCAAACCGTCCCAGGCGTACTGCGAAACCTGATAGTCGAGCACCGGCGAGCCATCACCGCGCAGCTCCACCGAGCCACCGCTGCTGTCCGGGTGGAAGCCATCGCGCAGCAGCGCCAGCATCGCGTGGGTGTGCGGCAGGTCGGCCATATGCTGTGCGTTTTCCTTGCCGAAACCACCGAGCAGTGTGGCAGCCAGCGCCGGGTGCAGCGGCGGCACTTCGAGTTTGAAAGCCATCGGCCCGGTGGTGCCGTCCTTCCACTGAAAATGGTCGGAATAAATCGACTGCGGCGCGCCGTAGAACGGATTGACCACCTCGGCGAAACGCGCGGCGGACATGTTCACCGGGTGCAGAAAGGTGCGCTTGCCCACGCGCTCATGCGGATCCGGCGCGTCGGAGCGCAGCAACAGCGCCGGGCTGTTGATGCCGCCGCCGGCCAGCACATAATGCCGCGCCTTGACGCTGATGCTGCGCCCGGTCGGCTCGACACAGCGCTCGTCCATCGCCACGCAATGCAGGCCGGTAACCTTGTCGCCGCTGATCAGCAGCTTCTCCACCCGCGCCAGATACAGCAGCTCGCCGCCCTTTTCCAGCGTCGCCGGGATGGTCGTGACCATCATTGATTGCTTGGCGTTGCTCGGGCAGCCCATGCCGCAATAGCCGAGATTCCAACAACCGCGAACGTTGCGCGGGATCACGTGCCAGCTGTAGCCGAGTTGCTCGCAGCCTTTGCGGATCACATCGTTGTTGGCATTGGGCGGCACCATCCACGGCGCGACCCCGAGGCGCTGCTCCATTTTTTCGAACCACGGCGCCATCTCTGCCGGACTATGGCCTTTGACGTTGTGCTCGCTGGCCCAGTGTTCGAGGGTCGGCTCGGGTGTGCGGAAGCTTGAGGTCCAGTTGATCAGCGTCGTGCCGCCGACCGCGCGGCCCTGCAGGATAGTGATCGCGCCGTCCTTGCTCATGCGCCCGATGCCTTCCTGGTAGAGGCTGCTGTAAGCCTCGTCTTCGAGCAGCTTGAAATCCGAACTGGTCTTCAGCGGGCCTTCTTCGATCAGCAGGACTTTGTAGCCGGCCGCGCTGAGGATCTCCGCCGTGGTGCCGCCGCCGGCGCCACTGCCGATGATCGCCACGTCGGCTTCGAGGATGAGGTCGTCGCTCAGTTGCGCGCCGTTGTAGGTTTTCCAGCCTCGGGCGAGGCCTTCGCGGAAGGGATCGGGTACGGGCATCGGTCAGGTTCTCTTTATTATTCTGGATGCTGAGGTGATGCAGCA
>NZ_WBRZ01000166.1:0-12804 GCF_008923895.1 Pseudomonas sp. GXM4 | reverse complement strand
CCGCTGTCGGTACTACATGCGTAGCCGTGTCTATTAAGTTAACCCTCAGCGACCCGACGGGCAGGGTGCTTTGGGCGAGTTGTGTAAGTTTTAGCCGCTTCGTCCACAACGTACTGCACGGCGATTCTGTTCTATATGACAATCATTTCGGGTTTACAGACATCCCCTGATGATTGCTGGACCCGAAGGTACCAGGAGCATTGTCAGCTGCAATTAAGCAGCGAGAGCAACACCGTATTGGTCGTCATTGGCAACTATAAGTAGTTGCAACAGTGGATTTACGACTTCTGTTACCAAGTCGGCATGCACCTAGAGTTTCGCAACCGGCGTCGAATCCTAAACGGCCCCGAACTCATTGCCCGGTGAATCTGTTCGGGCAACAAGCGTGCACAGTGTACGTCAAAACGCTGGGCAGGCCAACCCGAAGGTTGGCCCGCACGACATCAGTTACGCGTCGGGTTACGGATCTGCATCTTGCTGATGATGCCGTTGGTAACCTCGATGCATTCCTTGTCGTTGCCGGACGCCTGAGCCGCAGTGGCTTTTTCCTGTGCTTCCTTGATGTTATTCATGGAGCTTTCAGGAAGGGACGGCTGGCTGGTGACGAAGTCTTTGATGCTTTGAAGATTCCCGGCACAAAGGTCTTTGTCGGCCGCGAACACCGGCGAGGCCAGAAGTGCACCAGTGATAAACAATCCAGCAATTGCAGAATGCTTCATGGGTATCTCCTTGAACGATGGGGGCTCGGTGCTGCCGGACGGTCTGGCCGCGATGCCGAGGTCAAGACAAGCGAGGTCAGTATAGGACCTGTCTGGTTGACCGCTTCGCTGCGCAGGAATTCGGTTTTATTTGCAACGAATGTCAAATGGCCAGATCGGTCGACCAGGTGCCGATGCAGCCGACCTGTAAAAGGTCGGCGCATGAATCATTTTTTGGTGTCACCGGTAGCGTTTTGAATGTCCAGCAGGGTTTGCTGGGTTTCAGCGAGGCAGTCGTCAATCTTGCCTTGTGCTTTCAGGGCGCGGGCTTTGCTGACACTGGCCGAGACGCGCGCATTCAGATCCGGTGACGTCTGGTATTGAGTCTTGGCGCTATCGATTCTCTGCAGATTGGCATCGCACAAATCGGCGGGTTTTTCAGCGGCGAACGAAGTGGACGCCATCATCGAGGCAGTGACAAACAGACCTAACATTACAGAGCGGTTCATGTGTATCTCCTTGAACTGAGGGTTCAGACTTCGCTGACCGTTGAACAGGCCCCGAATGGTCCGGGGCATGTGCAGTGGACTACCGCCTCGCTCAAGGGTTCTGATTTTTGTTCAGCAGACTTTGGCCTGGGTCACCCGATCCACCAGATAAACCAGCCCGTGGTAGTCGATGCCACCGTGCTGGGTCAGGCCGATTTCGCAGGTGCGGCTCGTGGAAATGCCCTCGCTGCAGTGCTGCACGGCGTCCTTGAGCGTACGCAGCGAATGACTGTTCAGCTCCGGTGTGGTGAAGCCTTTGTCGCCGGCAAATCCGCAGCAATGTATGCCTTCAGGAATCACCACGGTGGTGCTGCATTTGCGCGCCAGATCGATCAGCGCCTGGCTTTCGCCCAAATGCTGAGTGCTGCAGGTCACGTGCACGGCAATCGGCGCTTCCTGGGGTGTGAAGTCCAGACGATCCAGCAAATGCGTACGGATGAAGCGCACCGGATCGTACAGATCCAGTCGTGTTTCGCCGATGTCCTGCACCAGTCGCAACGTACACGGGCTGGTGTCGCAATAGATCGGATCGAGGCCGCCGCGACTGGCTTGGAGCAGGGCGCTGATCAACTCCTGACGTTTGTGCTCGGCCTGCTCGGCGTAGCCTTTGGAGGCGAACGGCTGACCGCAGCAGAGGTTGTCCTGATTGTCGGGGAAGACTACCTGGTAACCGGCCTTTTCCAGCAGACCACGGGTTTTGTCGTACAACGACATCTGTTCTTTGTCGCCCGCCGCCGGGCCCATGACTCGCGAGACGCACGCCGCCAGATAAACCACGCGCGGGCGCTCGTCGGCCACGCTCGGGCTGAAGCGAATGGCTTTTTCCGGTTGGGGCATGGCGTTGGTCCACAACGGCACCTGGCCTTTGGACAAGCGCGTCAGCGTCGCCGACAACTTCGCCAGACGCGGTGCGCCGAGCATCATTCGCGCGCCGTTGGCGACGTGCAGCGTGAAGCGTGCGCCTTGCAGGGTTTTGGCGAAATTTCCTTCGATCCAGTCAGCGGTTTTCTGATGCGTGGCGTGTCGGCCACGGAGCTTTTTCACCAGTTCGCCGGTGTTGATGCCTACAGGGCAGCGTTGCGCGCACAGACCGGTCGCGGCGCAGGTGTCGATGCCTTGATAGTCGTAGGCTTTTTCCAGTTCGGTGGTGTCGACGCCGGCGCGTTTTTTCGCCTGGATATCGCGCCAGATCACGATGCGCTGGCGCGGGCTCAAGGTCAGGCCTTTCGATGGGCAGACCGGTTCGCAAAAACCGCACTCGATGCACTTATCCACAATCTCGTCAGCGGCCGGCAGCGGTTTCAGGTGCTTGAGGTGGATCTGCGGATCTTCGCTGAGCACCACGTCCGGATTGAGAATGCCGTTGGGGTCGAGCAGGCGTTTGAGCTGCCACATCAGTTGATAGGCGTCGCTGCCCCATTCCAGCTCAACGAACGGCGCCATGTTGCGGCCGGTGCCGTGTTCGGCCTTCAGCGAGCCGCCGAATTCCACGGCGACCAGTTGCGCGACGTCGTCCATGAACGCTTGGTAGCGTGCGATTTCTTCCGGGCTGTTGAAGCCTTGGGTGAAGACGAAGTGCAGATTGCCTTCCAGTGCGTGTCCGAAAAGGATCGCTTCGTCGTAGGCATGTTTGTCGAACAGCTCGATCAGGCGATTGACGCCGATGGCCAGTTGTTCGACCGGGAAGGTCACGTCTTCGATGATTACTGTGGTGCCGGTTTTGCGCACGGCGCCGACGGCGGGGAAGGTGTCTTTGCGGATGGCCCAGAGGCGGGCGTTTTCCACCGGATCTTCGGTGAAGTCGACCTGCTTCTCTACGGGGAAATCGCGCAGCGACGCCATGATTTGCGCCAGTTGTTCCTGCAGCAATGTTGACGAAGCCGCGCGGGATTCGATGAGCAGCGCGCAGGCATTTTCCGACAGCAGCTGTACGAAAGCGGGCATGCCTTTTTTATCCTGCACCGAGCGCAGACTGCGTCGATCGAGCAGTTCCACGGCGGATACCGGTTGGCTTTTCAGCACGGTCACCGCGTTGCAGCAAGTCTCGACATCGGGGAACACGATCAGCGCCGAGGCCTTGTTCGGGTGATCGATGACGGTGTCGTAAGTCACCGCACTGATAAAGCCGAGGGTGCCCTCGGAGCCGACCAGCAGGTGGCTCAGGATATCCACAGGCTCGTCGAAATCCACAAGGGCGTTGAGCGACAGGCCGGTGGTATTTTTCAGACGGTATTTGTGGCGAATTCTCGCGGCCAGTTCGGCATTGGCGCGGGTCTCGCGTCCCAATGTCGCCAGTTGTTCGAGCAGTTCGCCGTGGCTTGAACGAAATGCCGCGACGCTGGCAGGGTCTTCGCTGTCGAGGCGCGTGCCGTCGGCCAGCACCAGCCGAATTCCGGCCAAGGTGTGATAGGTATTCTGCGCGGTGCCACAGCACATGCCGCTGGCGTTGTTGGCGACGATGCCGCCGATCTTGCAGGCATTGATCGACGCCGGGTCCGGGCCGATCTTGCGCCCGAACGGTGCCAGCCAGGCATTGGCCTGCGCGCCGATCACCCCTGGTTGCAGGCGAATCTGCGCGCCTTGGCCGCGAATCTCGCGGGCATTCCAGTTATCCCCGAGCACGATCAGCACGGAGTCGCTGATCGCCTGCCCGGACAGGCTGGTGCCGGCAGCGCGGAAGGTCACCGGCACCTTGTCGCGCTGGGCCAGTTGCAGCAGCGCCACGACTTCGTCTTCAGACTCGACGCGGATCACCAGTTTCGGGATCAGCCGATAGAAACTGGCGTCGGTGCCGAAGGCCAGGGTCGACAGCGGATCGTCGAAACGCCGGTCTGCTGGAATCAGTTGCTCGGCATCACGCAGGAAAGCAGCAGGAAGACTCATTGATCCTCCAGAATCAGCACGACTAGATCTTTCGGGCCATGCGCGCCATACGCCAGCACCTGTTCAATATCGGCGGTTTTCGACGGGCCGGAGACCAGCAGCGCGTTGGTCGGCATGCCTTGCGCCCATTCGAATTCCCCTTGCACCTGATAGAAGTTGTCGCGGATTTCGCTGGCCTTGAGCAGGGCGAAATGCACAGGCGGCAACAGGCTCATCAGGCGCGGTTCTTCACGGGTTGGCCAGATGATCAGGCTGCCGGTCGCGGCGATGGCACCGAGGGTGCCGGTAAGGCTGGCCGGGGTGTCGTTGAACAGCTCGGCTTTCCACTCTTCCATTGGCCGGTCGTAGGACTTCAGTTCTGGCAGCTCGGGATTGTTCGCCCAGTGCTGTGCGATGCGTTGCCCGTGCGGTGTGGTCGGTGCGATCAGCAGGCTCGGCAATTGGCGGTCGCGCAGCAGTTGCGCCAGTAATTCCGGCCACTCGGCGCCCGAGGTCAGGTGGATTTCGGTGTGCACCGCTTCCATCAGTTTGCGCAGTTGCGGGATGCGTTGCTCGGCGCTGTAGGTGTAGGGCTGGGTGACCAGATCGACGTCGAAGTTGTCGGCGATTGGCGTGGTGCCGGTCAGACTTTTCCGCAGCTTGCCGAGGATATTTTGCTTGGCGCTCATCGACGCTCTCCCTGTTTGCCCAGATGCTCGCGGGCCATGTCATGCAACGAACGCGCGGCCGGTTTTGGCGCGCTGTGGTTTTGCGTCCATGGACCGACATTGCTCGGCGTAAGGGCGCGCAGGCGCGTGGCGAAAAAAGCGAACAAGCGGTACAGCGTCGGCGAGCTATTGAGTTTGGCCCAGGCGTTCCAGATGAACCGTTCCTTGCGCGAATATTTGCTGCCCTGGCCGCGCATCACCTGATTCGGTGCGTCCGGGGCTTTGACGTTTTCCTCGCGCAGACGGCGCAGGATGGCGGGGATCGGAATCTTCACCGGGCAGACTTCACCGCAGGCGCCGCACAGTGAGGACGCGCTCGGGTGGTCCGGAACCTTGGCCAGGCCGACCATATGCGGGGTGATGATTTTTCCGATCGGCCCCGGATAGACCTCGCCATAAGTGTGGCCGCCCACTCGCGTGTAAACCGGGCAATGATTCATGCAGGCGCCGCAGCGGATGCAGTTCAGGGTCTGGCGCAATTCACTGTCGGCGAAGGCCTGGCTGCGACCGTTGTCGAGCAACACCAGATGCACTTCCTGCGGGCCGTCGAGTTCATGTTCCTTGCGCGGGCCAGAGATCATGTTGACGTAAGTGGTGATCGGAATGCCCAGCGCCGAGCGCGTCAACAGTGACAGCAGCGGCACCACGTCGCGCAGGTTTTCCACGACTTTTTCGATGCCGGTGACCGCGATATGCACCGGCGGCACGGTGGTGGTCATGCGCCCGTTGCCTTCGTTTTCCACCAGCAGCAGGGTGCCGGTTTCGGCCACGGCGAAGTTGACGCCGGAGACGCCTATGTCGGCTTCGAAGAATTTCTGCCGCAGGACCCTGCGACCGATCTGAATGAGTTGGTCAACGTCCTTGGTGTATTCCACGCCAAGTTTGTCGTGGAACAAGGACGCGACCTGACCGGCATTCTTGTGGATCGCCGGCATAATGATGTGTGAAGGCTTCTCGTGGTCGAGCTGGACGATGTACTCCCCCATGTCGGACTCCAGACATTCAATGTCCCGAGCCTCGAGGAAATGGTTCATCTCCATCTCTTCGCTGACCATCGATTTGCCCTTGATCACTTGCCGCGCCTCGTGAGCACGGATGATCGATAAGACGATGCCATTGGCTTCGTCCACCGTTTCCGCCCAGTGCACTGTCACACCGTTGCGGGTCAGGTTCTGTTCCAGTTGCTCGAGCAGGTCGGGCAACTTGGACAGCGCGCGGGCCTTGATCGAATTGCCCAGTGCGCGCAAGTGTTCTCTTTCGTGGGCATCGCTGAAAGCCGCTGCCCGCTTGGTCATCAGTGAATCCATGGCAGTGCGGAAGTTGTTCCGCAGCTGCTGATCACCCAAGGCATTGTGTGCCCGGGTGCGGAAATCTTCTTCTACGGCGACCGTAGGAATAATCGTGGAGGCGCTCATTGTGCACCTCCGGTTCGCTGCCACAGAAAGCTGGCGAGATGTTGCCCGCGCAGCGCTTCTTTTTGTTTCTCCAATGCGCCGTTGATGTTCATCAAACAGCCGCAGTCGGCACTCAGTACCTTGTGCGCGCCGGACTCCTTCAGTGCGCGGGTCTTGTCAGCGACCATCGCGCCGGAAATGTCTGGCATACGGACGCTGAATGTCCCACCGAAGCCACAGCATTCGCTTTCGTGGTCGTGATTGACCCGCTCCACATTGCTCAACTGCGCCAACAACTCACGGCAATGCAATTGGGTGTTCATTTCGCGGCGTGCCGAACACGAGGTGTGCAGCGCGACTTTCACCGGTTCGCCGCTGTCCTTGAGCTGCACCTTGCAGACGAACAGCAGAAACTCGGCCAGTTCATAAGTGCGCGCCGCAAGGGCCTGCACTTGTTTCAATGTTTCCGGCTCGTCCTTGAACAAGTCGGCGTAATGCTCGCGCAGCATGCCGGCGCAGGAACCCGACGGCACCACCACCGGATAATCGCCGGCAAACAACGCCAGTTGCGAGCGCGCTACCGTCCGCGCCTGCTCGGTGTAACCCGAGGTGTAGGCCGGTTGGCCGCAGCAGCTCTGCCCTTGCGGATACTCGACCCGGATCCCTTCGCGCTCCAGCAGATGGATCGCGTCCATCCCGGCTTCGGGGTAGAACAGGTCGACCACACACGTGCCGAACAGGTAGACCCGCGACGGTTTCTCGCTGGGGTATTGCCGAGGTTCGGGCAGTGGCGGTGCCACGCGGGTCGCGTTCGGCACAGCGTTGTAAAAAAGCTCGCTCATCAGGCGTGTCTCCGGGTAGGCCCGGTTATCCGTCTGCTGCGGCTGCCGAATATAAAGCGCATTGCTTTCAGCAGCCTTACAGACCCGGTGGTGAATTGCTGACGCCGGATCACGGGCCGGCGTCGGTTATTTCCGTCTTTCTTGTAGGTTTAGTGCACCAGCATGCCGGTGAACCAGTAGGCCTGAGCCAGGGTGATCAAACCTACAATCGTTGCAAAGAATAGGCTGTGCTTGAGGGTGAAGCGGAACAGATCCGATTCCTTGCCGACCAGACCGGTCGCGGCGCAGGCCACGGCGATCGATTGCGGCGAGATCATCTTGCCGGTCACGCCGCCGCTGGTATTGGCCGCCACCAGCAAGGTGTCGTTGACGCCGATCTGGTGGGCGGTGGTCGCTTGCAAGGAACTGAACAACGCGTTCGACGACGTATCCGAACCGGTGAGGAACACGCCCAGCCAGCCGAGGAACGGCGAGAAGAACGGGAACGCGGCGCCAGTACCCGCCAGCACCAGGGCCATGGTCGACGACATGCCGGAGTAGTTGGTGACGAAGGCGAACGCCAGCACCATGCCGATCGACAGGATTGGCCAGCGCAGTTCGTAGAAGGTCTCTTTCAAAGTGGTCAGACCAGTTTTGAAATTGATCTTCAGCACCAGCATCGAGATCAGCGCGGAGAAGAAAATCGCCGTGCCGGTGGCGGAAATCGGGTCGAGTTTGAACACCGCTGGAATCGCGGTCGGGTTGGTCACGATTGGCGCAGTCTTGATCACCAGTTGATCAAGGTGCGGAATCGCGAAGTTGAACACCCAGCTGTACATTGAGCCGCCGGCAGCGAACATGGCTTTGAAAGGCTTCAGCGTCCAGATCGTCACCAGCACAGTGAGGATCAGGAACGGCGACCACGCCTTGAAAATTTCCCCGAGGCTGTAGGGCGAAGCCACGGTGGTGCGCTTCTGGCCGAAACCTCCGACGCTGGCGCTGACCACCGAAGCGGATACGGCACCAACGATGTGCTGGCCGGCGGCGCGACGTGGTTGCCAGACCTTGAGGAACAGGGTCAGGGAAATCAGGCTGGCCAGCGCCGAAGTGATGTCCGGCAGTTCCGGGCCGATGAAGTTGGAGGTGAAGTATTGGGTGATGGCGAAACTCAAGCCTGCCACCAGCGCGGCCGGCCAGGTTTCGCGCACACCGCGCAGGCCGTCCATCATGAACACCAGCCAGAACGGCACGAACAGTGACAGCAGTGGCAGCTGGCGACCGGTCATGGCGCCGATCTTGAAGGCGTCGATGCCAGTGACCTGGCCCGCCACGATGATCGGAATCCCCAGCGCGCCGAACGCCACCGGAGCGGTGTTGGCGATCAGGCACAGGCCGGCGGCGTACAGCGGGTTGAAGCCCAGTCCTACAAGGAGTGCGGCAGTAATCGCGACCGGCGCACCGAAACCGGCGGCACCTTCCAGAAAGGCGCCGAAGCAGAAACCGATCAGCAACACCTGCAAGCGCTGGTCATCGGTGATCGACAGGACCGAGCTGCGGATGACCTCGAACTGACCGCTTTTCACCGTCAGTTTGTAGAGGAACACCGCCGCGACAATGATCCAGGCAATCGGCCACAGGCCATAAGCGAAACCGTAACCAGCGGCGGCGAACGCCATGTCCACGGGCATCTGGAACGCGAATATCGCTACGGCAATCGAAAGCGCGAGGGTGATGCTGCCGGCCACATGGCCTTTGAGACGGAACACCGCCAGGGCGAGAAAGAAGAACACGATGGGAATGACGGCCGCGAGAGCGGAGACGCCAAGGCTGCCGAGCGGACTGTAGAGCTGTTGCCAGGTTTGCATGGTGGGGTGGCCCCTAATTGTTGTTGGTCAGGCACTTTGAGCGATCTTGGATAATTGGTAAGACCAATTTACAAGCGCTGTTGGCTAGGGTAAAAGCCTTGGTGGCGGTGTGTCAATTTGCCGCTCTGAAACTTTCGTCGAAGATGCGGTGCAGAGGGCAACTGATCCGCTTTGGCGAAGTGGCGTCTGGCAGGTGTCGGCGGCGCGCGGATAGGCCAGAATAGACACCCCGGCGAGCGGTCGGGATCGTGGAGAAATGAGTTATGGGCTTTGATCAGATACGTCAGCGCCGTTTGTCTGACGATATTGTCGAGCGCCTCGAGGGGATGATCCTCGAGGGCACGCTGAAGTCGGGCGAGCGGCTGCCGGCCGAGCGCACGCTGGCCGAACAATTTGGCGTATCACGCCCGTCGTTGCGCGAGGCGATTCAGAAACTCGCGGCCAAAGGTTTGCTGGTCAGTCGCCAGGGCGGCGGCAATTATGTGGTGGAAGGCCTGGGCTCGACGTTCAGCGATCCACTGCTGCAATTGCTTGAAAGCAATCCCGAAGCGCAACGTGATTTGCTCGAATTCCGGCACACCCTGGAGGCATCGTGCGCCTACTACGCCGCATTGCGCGCTACCGATGTCGATCGCGAGCGCCTGACCGCTGCGTTCGAGGAGTTGCAGGATTGCTACTCGCGCCATGAAGAAGTCAGCCGGGCGGAAGAGGGCGCGGCGGATGCGAAGTTTCATCTGGCGATTGCCGAGGCCAGCCATAACGCGGTGTTGCTGCATACGATTCGCGGACTGTTCGATCTGCTCAAGCGCAACGTCGTGACCAACATTGGTGGTATGTACAAACAGCGCACGGAAACCCGCGACATGCTGATCTCGCAGCATCGGGAATTGTATCTGGCGATTATCGAAGGGCGTGCCGAGCAGGCGCGGGAAGTGTCCAGCCGACATATTTTGTATGTGCAGGAGGTGCTGGAAGAGGTGCGTCAGGAGGTGCAGCGCATGGCTCGGGCGGAGCGGCGCAAGGGGATGTAGTCAGTTAGTTCTGCAAACGATCGTTCCCACGCAGAGCGTGGGAACGATCAGGGTGGAAAACTAATCTTCCTTGCCCTTGTTGCGCACCGCACGCTGTAATTCACGCCCGGCATCGCGCTCGCGCTCGGTGTCGCGCTTGTCGTATTCCTTCTTGCCCTTGCCCAGAGCGATTTCGCACTTGACCATGTGCTTGCTCCAGTACCAGGACAGGCAGACGCAGGCGTAACCCTTTTGCTGCACGGCGGCGGCAAGCTTGTCCAGCTCGCGGCGGTTGAGCAGCAGTTTGCGCGTGCGCACCGGGTCGGCGATGACGTGGGTGCTTGCGGTCATCAACGGCGTGATGTGGCTGCCGAGTAACCATGCTTCGCCGTCCTTGAGCAGCACATAGCTGTCGACCAGCTGCAACTTGCTCGCCCGCAGACTTTTTACTTCCCAGCCGGCCAGGACCAGACCAGCCTCGAACTTGTGCTCGATGAAGTAATCGTGTCGCGCCTTTTTGTTCTGCGCGATGGTCCCTGTTGGGTGTTTCTTCTGTTTAGCCATAGGGGCGGCATTATATGGAGTTGTTCGGCTGTCGGCTACGGTGTTGCTGCGTGCTTGAGCAGGTTGAGTGAATCCCGGACAATGCGGCCTCTTTTTCTAACGCTTGGGCGTGATAAACGATGTCGACAGACAAGGTTTCTGTCCACGGCAGTTGGGCTAGCCGCTGGGTATTCATACTCGCCGCGACCGGTTCGGCCGTGGGACTGGGTAGTATCTGGAAGTTCCCCTACATGGTCGGGGTCTACGGCGGCGGCGCCTTTGTGCTGATGTTCCTGGCGTGCATCGCGCTCATCGGTGTCCCGGTCATGCTCGCGGAAACCCTGATCGGCCGGCGCGCCCGGCAAAGTCCGGCGAACGCCTTGAAGGTGCTGGCGCTGGAGGCGGGGCACTCGGCCAAATGGTCGTGGGGCGCGTTCGCCGGGATGATTACGGCCCTGCTGATCCTTTCTTTCTACAGTGTGGTCGGCGGCTGGTCGCTGGATTACATCGTCGACATGGGCCGTGGCGATTTCCAGGGCGCGACGGCCGATCAGGTCGGCGCCTATTTCGGCAATGTCATCTCCAATCCATGGCGCCTGACACTTTGGCACACGATTTTCATGCTGCTGTCGGCCTTCGTGATCGCCAAAGGCGTGGTCGCCGGGCTTGAGCGCAGCCTGCGGATCATGATGCCGCTGCTGTTCGTGATGATTCTGGTGCTGCTGGGCTACAGCATGACCACCGGGCATTTCATGGAAGGCGTGCATTTCATGTTCGACTTCCACCCGGAAAAAGTCCTCGACGGTCTGCTGCCAGCGATGGGGCACGCGTTCTTCTCGCTGAGCGTCGGCGTCGGCTCCATCATGATCTACGGCGCCTACATGCCGAAGAACACCTCGCTGTCGGGCACGGTGGTCGGTGTTGCGCTACTAGATACCTTCGTGTCGCTGGTCGCTGGTCTGGCGTTGTTTCCAATTGTATTTGCTGCTGGCCTGAACCCAAGCGAAGGCCCAGGGCTGATGTTCGTCAGCCTGCCATTTGCTTTTGGTAATGTATTTTTCGGCCAGTTGATGGGCGTGGTGTTCTTCGTGCTGGTCGCGGTGGCAGCGTGGAGTTCGGCGATTTCGCTGCTTGAGCCAATGGTGGCTTACCTGGTTGAACGCACTAAAATCAGCCGCATCTGGGTAACTTTCTGGCTGGCATTCACCTGCTGGTTTGTTGGTCTGGGCACCGTGTTTTCTTTCAATATCTGGAAGGAAGCCAAGTTTTTCGTGAACGAAGGCGGGGCGTTCAGCCTCTATCAATGGGGTGCGCAGAGCGGTCTCGACTTCTTCGGCGTGATCGATTTCTTCACCTCGCGGATCATGTTGCCCCTTGGTGGCTTGTGTTTCGTGCTGTTCGCGGGATGGGTAATGGGGCGTGAAGCGGTGCGGGATGAATTGTCCATCCGTAACCCGGTTCTGTTTGCCCTGTCCCTGTTCTTGATGCGCTACGTGGCGCCTATCGGCATTCTTGTAGTCTTTGCCGCTCAGCTCTGGAAGTAACGCTTACATGACGACACATATCCAACGATCCGCGCTCCTGCCGTACCCGGCGCAGTTTCTCTACGACCTGGTCAACGACGTCGCGCGTTACCCGGAGTTTCTGCCGTGGTGTTCGGAGGCTGAAGTGCTGGAAAGCTCCCCGGAACACATGCGCGCCAGTGTCGGCGTAGCGAAGGGCGGCCTCAGTCAGCATTTCGTCACGCGCAATACGCTGGTGCCGGGGCAGTCGATCGAGATGAATCTCGAAGAAGGCCCGTTCACTCAGTTGCACGGCATCTGGGTATTCAAGGCGCTGAACGAAAAGGCCTGCAAGATCAGTCTGGATCTGTCGTTCGATTATGCCGGGCCGCTGGTGCGCGCTACGTTGGGCCCGCTGTTCAATCAGGCGGCTAACCAGCTGGTGGATGCATTCTGCCAGCGCGCCAAGCAGATGCATGGTTGAGCCGGTGATCGAGATAGAAGTCGTGTACGCGGCGGTTGATCGGCAGGTTCTGCATACGATCAGCGTCGCTGAAGGCGTCAGCGTACGGGCGGCGGTGCACGAATCGGGCATCGCGGCAGAGTTTCCTGAGTTGAATCTGGCGGAGTGTCCGCTGGGGATTTTTGGCAAGGTCGTGGCTGACGCGGATTCTCGCCCTGTTCAGGCGGGCGACCGGATCGAAATTTATCGACCGCTGCTGGCTGATCCCAAAGAAGTTCGACGCTTGCGCGCGGCCAAGGCTGCCGAGGCTAAAGCACGCAGTTCTTGATCAGGCCAAACGGCAGGCAATAAAAAACCCGGAATGTCCGGG
>NZ_WBRZ01000165.1:0-12847 GCF_008923895.1 Pseudomonas sp. GXM4 | reverse complement strand
GCTTCGCTGAATGACGCACCGCATTCGCGAGCAGGCTCGCTCCCACAGGGGATACCCGGGCCATCGCTGGAGTTTACGGAAGTGAGCCTGACGCTGGGGCGCACGACGATTCTCGACAAGGTCACTTTCCAGGTGCAGCCCGGCAGCGTGCATGCGCTGGTCGGCCCCAATGGTGGCGGCAAGAGTTCGCTGATCAAAACGCTGCTGGGGCAGATGCCGCATCAGGGCCAGCTCAGCCTGCACTGGCCCGGCGAGCCCGGCACCATTGGTTACGTTCCGCAGGCGCTGGAGTTCGATCGCGGCTTGCCGATGACCGTCGACGATTTCATGGCCGCCATGTGTCAACGCCGTCCGGCCTTTCTCGGTTTAAGCAAACACTACGCCGGCGCCATCGGCGAGGCACTGGAGCGCGTCGGCATGCAGGACAAGCGCAAGCGGCGCATGGGCGCGCTGTCCGGCGGCGAGCGGCAGCGGGTGCTGCTCGCGCAGGGCTTGATTCCGGCGCCGCAACTGCTGGTGCTCGACGAGCCGATGTCGGCCCTCGATGAGGCCGGGATCCAGGTGTTCGAACGTCTGCTGACTGACTGGCGCGCGGCGGGGATCACGGTGTTGTGGATTGAGCATGACCTGGAAGCGGTGGGTCGGCTGGCCGATCGGGTTACCGGTCTCAACCGCCGCGTGCTGTTCGATGCCACACCGCAACAGGCGCTGACTCCGGAACGTCTGCTGACGCTGTTTTCCACCCATCCACGGAGCGCGGTCTGATGAGTTACGAAGCCTTTCGTTTGATGGTCCAGGGTTGGGCGTCTTCCGGTTATCTGCCGGAAGCGCTGGCCTACGGCTTTGTCGTCAACGCCCTGCTCGCCGGCCTGCTGATCGGCCCGGTGCTGGGCGGGCTCGGCACGCTGGTGGTGGTCAAGCGCTTCGCGTTCTTTTCCGAAGCAGTCGGCCATGCCGCGTTGACCGGTGTCGCCATCGGCATCCTGCTCGGCGAACCCTACACCGGCCCGTACGGCAGTCTGTTCGGCTACTGCCTGCTGTTCGGCATCCTGCTCAACTACCTGCGCAACCGCACCGGGCTGGCACCGGATACGCTGATCGGCGTGTTTCTCTCGGTGTCACTGGCACTGGGCGCGAGCCTGCTGCTGATTCTCGCCGGCAAGATCAACGTGCACATTCTGGAAAACGTGCTGTTCGGTTCGGTGTTGACCGTCAACGGCAATGATCTGGCGGTGCTGGCGATCGTCGGTTCGCTGGTCATGGCCCTCGCCCTGCCGCTGTACAACCGCATCATGCTCGCCAGTTTCAATCCGCAACTGGCGGCGGTGCGTGGCGTAGCGGTGAAGACCCTGGATTACCTGTTCGTGATCCTGGTGACCTTGATCACCGTCGCGGCAGTGAAGGTGATTGGCGCGATTCTGGTCGGTGCCTTGCTGGTGATTCCTGCGGCAGCGGCGCGCTTGCTCAGTCAGTCGCTGAAAGGGTTTTTCTGGTGCTCGGTGCTGATCGCTACCGTCAGCACCCTGTGCGGGATTCTTGCGCCGATCGTCTTCGATCTGCCGATCCCGTCCGGCGCCGCGATCATTCTGGTCGCCGGCATCGCTTTCGCCCTCGCCGCCATTGCGCGCGGCGTCGTCCCCAGCCTGAAAGGGAACCTTGGATAAATGGCTTTTTCATTGCGTAACCTGACTCTGGCCATGGCCCTGTGTGGCGTGGTCTGCACTCCGTTGATGGCGGCTGAAACTGCGAAACCGTTGCGCGTTCTGGCCTCGTTACCGATCACCTATGGATTGGGCGAAGCATTGCTCAAGGGTACCGACGTCAAACTTGAACGGGCGGCGCCGGCCAACCTTCCGGGTAGCCGTCAGACTGCGTATTTCACCGGCCGTGGCGCTCCGGCGCTGAGCAAACTGGCCACCGACGCGGACGCGGTAATCGGTCTGCGTTCGCTGTGGGCCGATGATCCGCTGTACCCGATCGCGCGGCGCAGCAACATCCGTATCGTCGAAGTCGATGCTGCGCGCCCGGTCGACGGCGCCCTGCCCGGCATCGCCGTGCAGCCGGGCCTGCAGGTTGATGGCCTGAACAGTCAGCCATGGCTGGCGAGCAACAACATGGGGCGCATGGCCGATGTGATGGCGGCGGACCTGGTGCGCCTGGCGCCGAGCGCCAAGCCTGCAATCGAAGCCAACCTGGCGGCGTTGAAACAGCGTTTGCTGAAACTCAGCGCGGACACCGAAGCGCGTCTGGCCGAGGCGGACAACCTGAGCGTGATGAGCCTGAGCGATCACTTCGGCTATCTGATTGGCAGCCTCAACCTTGAACTGGCCGGACAGGACGCGCGGCCTGATGCCGAGTGGACGCCAGAGGAGTTGAAGAAGCTGACGGCGACGCTCAAGGACAATGACGTGGCGGTGGTGCTGCACCATCGCCAGCCCGCGGAGCCGGTGAAAGCGGCGATTGCCGAATCCGGCAGCCGTTTGGTGGTGTTGAGTACCGATGCGGCGGATCCGCTGGCGGAGCTGGAGGGGAATGTGGATTTGTTGCTCAAGGGGTTGAGCGGAGCGTAGTCAGGCTGATACCGAGTCATCGTTCATCGCTGGCAAGCCAGCTCCCACAGAGTTTTTGGCGAACACACATTTGTGATCAACCACAATACCTGTGGGAGCTGGCTTGCCAGCGATGAGACTGTGCAAGCAATACAAATTCAAGACATGAAAAAACCCGCTGACCATCACTGGTCCAGCGGGTTTCTTTTGCCCGGTCGCTTATTGCGCCGCGACTTGTGCATCCATCTTCTGGCGCAGGCTCAATGGGCGCATGTCGGTCCAGACTTCTTCGATATAGGCCAGGCATTCCTTTTTCAGGCCGCTCTTGCCCACGGTACGCCAGCCTTGCGGCACAGCTTTGTAATCGGGCCAGATCGAGTATTGCTCTTCGTGGTTGACCACGACCTGAAAGAGGATGTCCTCGCGGTCGAATACTGACGTCATGCTGGTTCTCCATCGTTGTAAGGTCGGCTGCACAAAGAATGCAGCCGGGTATGTAGAAAGAACGTTCGCCGCGCGGAAAAATTTACAGCGCGGTGGTGGCAGCGGCCAATGCGCGGCCGAAGATCTCGGCCACCCGATCGATTTCCGCGGCAGTGATCACCAGCGGCGGCAGGAAGCGCACCACTGCGCCATGGCGACCGCCCAGCTCCAGAATCAGGCCACGCTTGAGGCATTCACGCTGTACCAGCGGCGCCAGACGCGCAAACGCTGGCGGATGACCGAGCGCATCGGGCGCGCCGTTCGGGTCGACCAGTTCGACGCCGAGCATCAGGCCACGCCCACGAATATCGCCCATCTGCGGGAAGTCGCGTTGCAGGATGTGCAGATGCTCGCTGAGTCGATCACCCATGGCGGCTGCGTGCTCGCAAACCTTGTGCTCCACCAGATAGCGCATCACCGCTGAACCGGCGGCCATGGCCATCTGATTGCCGCGGAACGTGCCGGCATGGGCGCCCGGTTGCCAAGTGTCGAGCCAGTCGCGGTACACCACCACCGCCAACGGCAGGCTGCCACCGATAGCTTTGGACAGTACAACCACATCCGGAACGATACCCGCGTGTTCAAAGGCAAACATCTTGCCGGTACGGGCGAAACCGCTCTGGATCTCATCAACGATCAACGCCACACCGGCCTTCTCGGTAATCCAGCGCAAGCCGCGCAACCACTCGATGTCCGCCGGTATCACGCCGCCCTCGCCCTGCACCGCCTCGACAATGACCGCCGCCGGCAATTGCACCCCGGCCTCGGGATCGTTGAGCAGGCTTTCCAAATAACTCAGATTGGCGTTGACGCCCGCTGCGCCGCCGAGACCGAACGGGCAGCGGTAGTCGTAGGGAAAGGGCATGAACTGCACGCCGTTGCTGAGCAAGGCACCCAGTGGTTTTTTCGGCCCCAGGCTGCCCATCAGGCTCAACGCCCCCTGACTCATGCCGTGATAACCGCCGGAAAATGACAGCACGGTGCTGCGCCCGGTTGCGGTGCGCACCAGTTTCAGCGCTGCTTCCACGGCGTCGGTGCCGGTCGGGCCGCAGAACTGGATCTTCGCTTGCGCCGCCAGCTCTGTCGGCAGCAGCCCGAACAGGTCCTGGACGAATTGATCCTTGACCGGCGTAGTCAGGTCGAGGGTGTGCAGCGGCAACTCATCGGCCAGCACTTGCTGGATCGCCTCGATCACCACCGGGTGGTTATGCCCCAGCGCCAGCGTGCCGGCTCCAGCCAGGCAGTCGATGAATGTACGTCCTTCAACATCCTCGACATACAAGCCCTTGGCACGCTTGAGCGCCAAGGGAATACGCCGAGGGTAACTGCGCGCGTTGGACTCCTGCCGGCTCTGCCGCGCCAACAACGGTGATTCGTTGAATTCGAACAACGTTTCCGCCGGCGCCGAGGCGACCCGGGCCGACGACGCTTCGATAAGACTGGTGGCGACTGACATCTCTCGACCCCTCAATTCGCTATGGATAGTGACCAGAACAGCACACCGACAGGTGCGCGTTCCGGTCGCGGGGCGCACTTGCAGGTTTTCCTGTTCTGGAAACGCTTCAGCGCGGTGCGGATTTACACCCTTGATCGAGTTGTCCGGCCGGTGAGGACAAAGGTTTGCGCAGCGGCACGGTTTGCAAGCCGTTGGAAAGATCGGGTGGCGCTGCCTGTTGGTAACCCAGGTGCCGATAGAACCCCTCGGCGGTGCGGGTGCTGTTGAGGTGAGCATTGCGCACACCGCGAACCCGCAACCAGCCTTCGACATTCTGCATCAGCGCCCGGCCGACGCCTCGGCGGAAGGATTCCGGCTGGACGTAACACAGCAGGATTTCGCCACTGACCCGGGCCATGCCGACACCGACCGGTTTGTCATCAAGCAAAGCGACGCAGAGATAGAAATGTGGGTCGGCGAGCCGGCTACTGATGAAATCGGCGTGAGAACGGTTGAGCCAGTCGCTGACGAGAAGTGGATGGTTGCGGTGATCGAGTGCACATCCGATGCGGATCGAGCGCTCGACAATACGGTTGATGATGCCGGTGTCGGCCAGGGTGGCCGAACGTACGCAGACGGGTGCTTCCATGGCGCAGTTCCCTCAATCCATTGAGTCAAAGCTGGGTTGACCTTAGCCCCAACCCTGGCGGATAGCGAACGCCGAGAAGTTACATTTGATGTGCCAGAACATGGTTTTTTGTGGGAGCGAGCCTGCTTGCGAAAGCGTCGGACCAGTCAACGTCGATGTTGAGTGAGTTACCGCATTCGCGAGCAGGCTCGCTCCCACAGGGGTCCGAGGTGAGATCAGAGGGTTTGCAACGGCATGGTCAGTTCCACCCGCAAGCCATCCGGGCGGCTGTCGAAATGCAGGGCGCAGTCACAGCGCTGAACAATCGCCTGGACAATCGCCAGCCCCAGCCCGCAACCGGTGCTCTGCCCGTTGCGCCAGAAGCGCTGGGTCAGATGCTGCAAATCATCTGGCGCAATGCCAGGACCATGGTCACGCACGACAAAACGCACGCGATTGCCGATGTTTTCCAGATGGACCTCGACCGCGCAATCTTCAGGCGTATGGCGCAGGGCGTTGTCGAGCAGGTTACGCAGTGCAGCAATCGCCAGCACGGCGGGCATTTGCAGCAGTGCGGCGGACAGGTCGTCCGGCACGTGCAGTTTGATCCGCAGCCGTTCACCGCCGGTGGCGTCCTGGATCGCCAGTCGGGCCACTTGCTCGGCGCTGCATTGCGAGCCGTCATCGAACGACAGACTGCCTTCGACCCGCGCCAGCAGCAGCAACTGTTCAAGGGTGCGATGCAGGCGATCGGCGCCCTCCTCGGCGCGGGCCAGCGATTGATCGCGGGCGCTGCCATCGGTCATGCGCGCGACTTGCAGGTGGGTCTTGATCGCCGTCAGCGGACTGCGCAGTTCATGCGCGGCGTCACCGGTCAAGCGACGTTCACGCTCGATGGTCTTGCCGATGCGCTGGAACAATTGATTCTGGGTTTCCAGCAACGGCTTCAATTCGCTGGGAAACGCCTGCAACTGCAATGGCTCAAGGGAATCGGCATTGCGCCGCATCAGCGCCTCGCGCAGACGATTGAGTGGTGCGAGACCCTGACCGATGCCCAGCCACAGCAGGCACAGGCAACCCAGCAAGGCCACACCGACCGGCACCGAAGCGGCGAGCAGAATCGACATGTTCAAGGCTTCGCGCTCAATCTGCCGATCCGCCGTAGTGATCCGCACATCGCCCCGGGCCAGGGTGAAACTGCGCCACGGTGCGCCGTCGATCATCTGATCGTGGAAGCCCATTTTCTCGGCTTCCAGCGCTTGCTCGGGGTTGTTGTGGCTTCGCGCGAGAATCTCGCCGCGCAATGAGCTGACCTGACAGGCCATGCCGCCGGGAATGTTCAGCTGTTCAGCACTGAAGTGGGTGCCCTCGCCTTTGCTCGGCAGCGTCGGCAATTGCTCGAGCAAGCCGGCGACCATGCGCGCGGAGGCAACCAGACGCTGGTCGAGAGAAAACATCATCTGATTGCGCAGATCGCTGAGCATCCATGCCGCCGCCAGCGCCCAGATCAACGCGAAGGCGGCCCCGAGCGTCAGACTCAGGCGCAGGCGCAGGCTCATCACTTGCCTTGCTCTCCGCCATCGGCAGGCCCGAGGCGATAGCCCAGACCACGCACGGTTTCGACGATGCCTTTGCCAAGCTTGCTGCGCAGATGATGGATATGCACGTTCAGTGCGTTGCTTTCCAGTTCATCGTTGAAGCCGTAGACGCTGTCCTTCAACTGTTCGGTGGACAGCACCCGGCCGCGATTGTGCAGCAATGCCTGCAACAGCGACTGCTCGCGGCGCGACAGGTCCACCGGTTGCCCGGCGAGGCGGGTTTCGCGGCTGCTCGGGTCGTAAGTAAGCGCGCCATGCTCGATCAGATTCACGCTGCGCCCGGCCACGCGGCGCAACAGCGTCTGCAAGCGAGCGAACAGTTCGCGCAGGTCGAAAGGCTTGAGCAGGTAGTCGTCAGCGCCGGCCTGCAGACCGTCGACACGATCGGTCACCGAGTCACGGGCAGTGAGGATGAGAACCGGGATTTCCAGGCCGCTCTGCCGCAATTGCTGGAGCAACTTTAGGCCATCTTCGTCGGGCAACCCGAGATCGAGAACCATCACGTCGAATTCGGCGACCTTGAGCATCGCCCGCGCCTTGGACGCGGTGTTGACATGCTCGACGGTCAGGCCCTGTGCCTTGAGCCCGGCGACGATGCCGCTGGCGATCAGCTCATCGTCTTCGCAAACCAGTACGTGCATAGGGGCTCCGGAAATAAAAAAGGCGAGTGAAGCAGGCAAGGATTAAGGGGCAATTATGGCGGCACACGTCGACTTCGCAAAGCTGCACGAGAATGCAGTCAGGTTGTCGCAGCCCAGCAACCGACGCGAGCATGCCATGCAAACTTTATTACCCCGTTACCCATCCGGAAACAATTCCAGCCTTTATCGCCAATGCAACTTCATCTAGTTTCAACCGGCAACTTCAACTCCAAACTTAAATGGACTTTTAAACATGACCAACTTGAATAACTTTGTTGCCATAGACTGGCGCTCCGGCCCTGATCGAATTTATTTTTTCTTCAAGGACACCGATACCTATTCGCGCTTTGATATCGGCGACAATAGTGTCCCGTCCAATTATCCAGCCGCCACGGCAGGCAACTGGGACAACTTCGCCCCGTATACCAAAGATCTGCGCTTTGGCTTGACTACCACTTCCTTCGGCTGGAACGCCGGAAGTGACGAGGATATTGCCTGGCTTTTCTTCTATGACGGAACAACTCCGATGGTCTGCAAATACGATCAGGACAGCGATAAAGTTGCCGCCTTCTACAAGGTAGCCGACTCGGTATGGAAGCCGATTCTTCCATATTTTGACAAGATCATCGCCGGCACCTGGTTTCAACTGACCGGCTACCCTTTCCTGTTTCGATTCATCCTCGATGACGGCCACTACCTGTCTTTCGACTACAAGGCCAAGACCGTCAAGTACAACCGTTTCGGCGAATATCAGCTGGGCGCGCTGAAACCTTACAAGGACCGGATAATCACCGCGGCGCAGAATGACCGGACATTTGCAGACAGTTACTGGTATATCTTCCTGACCAATAATCAGTACCTCACTTACAACATTCAGTCCGATCGACTCGTTGCCGGCCCCAGAACCATTGATGACGGCAATTGGCCCGGCCTGCTGCGTGGTTGATTGGTCAATCCCGGAGAGCCTAGTAGGATAGGGTTAATTATCGGTTAATCGCCGCCGCCCATCCTGCACCCCACTTGCACAGGGACAAGGCTCCTCCATGCGTCATTTTTTTCTTCTGTTTGCTCTACTGGTTTCCGGTCTGGCTCAGGCCGGAAACAATCCGTTCGAGTCCAAGCCGGACTTTTTACCCGTCGACAAGGCATTCGTACTCACCTCAGAGCGTCTGGACTCGGGCGACACCCAGCTGTTCTGGCAGATCACTGACGGTTACTACCTGTATCAGAAACGTTTGAAATTCGACGGACTGGCCGCCGATCAGCAGCCGGTGTTGCCTGAAGGCGAATCCCACAGCGATGAGTTCTTCGGCGAGCAGCCGGTCTATCGCCAAGGCCTGGAAGTGAAAATCCCGGCGGCCGCCAGCGGTCAGATCAAGGTCAGTTATCAGGGCTGCGCCGATGCCGGTCTGTGCTATCCACCGCAAACCAGGGTGATCGATCTGGGTGGCAAAGCCGCAGCAACAACGGGCGCTGAAGCCCCGGATCAGGCGTTGGCCAGCAGTCTGCAACAACGGGCGCTGGGCTGGAGCTTGCTGGTGTTCTTCGGACTCGGTCTGCTGTTGGCGTTTACCCCGTGTTCGCTGCCGATGCTGCCGATTCTGGCGGGGATGATTGTCGGCAGTGGCGCCACACCACGGCGCGGGTTTGCCTTGGCCAGCAGCTACGTGATCTGCATGGCACTGGTTTATGCGGCGATGGGCGTGATTGCTGCGCTGCTCGGTGCGAACCTGCAGGCGTGGTTGCAGAATCCTTGGTTGCTCGGCGCATTTGCCGCCATTTTCGTGGTGCTGGCATTGCCGATGTTCGGCTTCTTCGAACTGCAACTGCCGGTGGCCCTGCGTGATCGCCTTGAACATGCGTCGCGCAGCCGCAGCGGCGGCAGCCTGATCGGCGCCGGCGTGCTGGGCGCGTTGTCCGGTCTGTTGGTCGGGCCATGCATGACCGCGCCACTGGCCGGCGCGCTGCTGTACATCGCGCAAAGCGGTAACGCATTGCACGGCGGTCTGATTCTGTTTGCACTGGGCATCGGCATCGGTGTGCCGCTGTTGCTGCTGGTCACCGTGGGCAACCGTTTCCTGCCGAAACCCGGCGCGTGGATGAATCTGCTCAAGGGCATATTCGGCTTCCTCTTTCTTGCCACTGCATCGTTGATGCTGCGCCCGGTACTGGACCCGTCGTTGTGGCTGGGGCTGTGCGGCGCTCTGCTGTTGATCGCCGCTTACAGCGCCTGGAAACAATCCGCAGGGTTTGGCCGCGTCGCACAGGTGTTTGGCGCCCTGTCCTTGTTGCTCGGTTTGTGGGGCAGCTTGTTGGTGATCGGTGCGGCGGGCGGCAGTGATGATCCGTATCAGCCATTGCAGGTCTACAGCGCCGGCCCTGTCGCCAGCGCGGCGCCGACGGGTCACGATTCCTTCACCACGATCAAGGAACCTGCCGCCCTGCAACGCGAACTCGATGCAGCCAAGGTTCAAGGCCAGTGGGTACTGCTCGATTACTACGCCGACTGGTGCGTGTCGTGCAAGGTCATGGAGAAGAAGGTGTTCGGTGAAGCCAAGGTCATGCAGGCCCTGGGCGATGTGCGCCTGCTGCGCCTGGATGTGACCGCCGACAACGCTGCCAGCCGCGAGCTGCTCAGTCGCTATAAAGTGCCGGGGCCGCCGACGTTCATCTGGATCGGCGCTGACGGCGAAGAACGCCGCAGCCAGCGCATCACCGGCGAGGTCGATGCCGACACCTTCCTGCAACGCTGGTCCGCCACCCGAGATGCCAACTGATGCTGACGTTCACCCTCGGCACCTTCGCCATCGCGCTCAACCACCTGCTGCTGATCAGTGCTCTGGCGCTGGCGACATTTGTCGGCTGGCGAGTGGCCAAGCGCGGCGGCGATAACCCCGAGTCAGCGCTGTTCAGCCTGTTCTTGCTGGGCATGCTCGCGGCGCGCATTGCGTTTGTCGCGCTGTACTGGTCGCACTATCGCAATGATCCGTGGCAGATCATCGATCTGCGCGACGGCGGTTTCCTCGCCTGGCCCGGAGTGATCGTGCTGCTGCTGGCGGCGTTGTATCGCGGCTGGCGCCGGCCCGCTTTGCGTCGACCGTTGGGTTTCGGCGTGGTCAGTGGCGTGGCGTTCTGGCTGCTTGCCACCCTGTCGCTGAATATCTACGAACAGGGTACGCGCCTGCCGGATATATCCCTGCGCAACGCCGCTGGCGAAACCATCAAGCTCAGTGAGTATCAGGGCGGGCCGCTGGTGATCAACCTGTGGGCGACCTGGTGCCCGCCGTGCCGGCGAGAAATGCCGGTGCTGGAGAATGCCCAGCAACAGCGCCCTGACCTGACATTTTTGTTCGTCAATCAGGCCGAAAGCATGCAAAGCGTGGCGACGTTCCTGGAAACCCAGGGCCTGAGCCTGAACAACGTGCTGTTCGACCGCCGCGGCCGTCTCGGTCAGGCCGTGGGTTCCATGGCGTTACCGACTACGCTGTTCTATAGCCCGGACGGTCGCTTGCTGACCAGTCACCTCGGTGAACTGTCGAACGCCAGCCTCGCCCGCGCCCTGGAAACCTTCGACACTTCGCCTTCAAGCCCGAATCAGGCCGTTGCCCCGGCCAACTCTGCAAGGAAACTGCCATGCCCCGCCTCCGCCACCTGCTGACGCTGACCCTGGGCACTGCCCTGCTGCACTTGCCGTCGGTGCAGGCTGCTGAAGAACTGCCCGCCGCAATCAAAAAGATCGAAGCCAAGGGCGCGAAAATCGTCGGCCAGTTCGACGCCCCTGATGGCCTGCGCGGGTACGCCGCGCAATACCAGAACCGCGGCATGGCGCTGTACCTGACCCCGGACGGCAAACACGTCGTGGTGGGTAACCTGTACGACGCCGACGGCAAGGACCTGAGCAGCGAGCCTTTGCAGAAACTGGTCTACGCGCCGATGTCCAAGGAAGTCTGGGCCAAGTTCGAGGCGAGCAACTGGATTCAGGACGGCAACAAGGATGCACCGCGCACGGTGTACCTGTTCAGCGATCCGAATTGCCCCTACTGCAACATGTTCTGGGAACAGGCGCGGCCATGGGTCAAGGCAGGCAAAGTGCAGTTGCGCCACATCATGGTCGGCATCATCCGCGAAGACAGCCCGGGCAAATCAGCCGCGCTGCTGGCGGCGAAAGACCCGGCCAAAGCCCTGCAAGATCATGAGAGCGCCGGTAAGGGCAGCGCCCTCAAGGCGTTGAAAGACATCCCGGTCGCCGTGCAAACCAGACTCGCGGCGAACATGCAGTTGATGGAAGACCTCGAACTGCAAGCCACCCCGGCGATTTTCTACATGGATGACAAAGGCGAACTGCAACAACAGCAAGGCGCGCCTTCGCCGGACAAGTTGGTGAAGATTCTCGGGGCGAAATAAAACCGATCCTTTATCGCCTGACCCGGCCTCATCGCGGGCAAGCCCGCTCCCACAGAGTCTTGTGATGAACACGGAATATGTGAACACCTGAAACCCTGTGGGAGCGGGCTTGCCCGCGATTGGAATTCACTCGGTCTAGCGGTTGCGCTCGGCCAGAAACGCCAGCAGCGCCTCAGTGACAAACCCGGGATTCTCCAGATTTGAGATATGCCCCGCCTCCGGTACCAGCACGCACGGGCAACCAATCAATTCAGCCATTTCCCGGGCTTCCGAGGGTGGTCGCGGTTTGTCCTGATCGCCGCACAGCACCAGTGTCGTCGACGGGTTCAGCTCGCTCAGACGTGGCAACAGGTCGTTGCGGCCAAACGTGATGCGTCCCATCGGTACGATGCTGTCGCGCAGACGCTCGGGCGAGTAGCTCTTCAATTTCGCGCGGAAGTCCTGATACAGCGCCGACTGCGGGTCGATGCCCGGGCGGAAGAAGATCGGTACGACGATGTCGAGCAGTTGTTCGGAGATAGTGCCGCTGTCTTCGATCTGCTTGAACAGCGAGAAGTAATACTGCCGGGTCGGTTCTGGCTCGACGCCGACGTAGGTGTCCATCAGCACCAGACCGTTGAGACGTTGCGGTGCGGACAGTGCCAAACGCGCGCCCCACATGCCGCCGACCGACAGCCCCACCAGAGTCACGCGGTCGATGTCCAGATGATCGAGCAAGGCCTGCGCCTGTCGGGCGATGTCGTCCAGCGATGTGGTGCCTTCGGGTAACTTGCCGGACTCGCCATGCCCCCACAGATCCAGGGCGATGACGCGATAGTGCGGGGTCAGCGCGGCGATCTGCGGCGCCCACATCGCCTGGTCCCAAAGGTAACTGCCGGCCAGCAACACGGCGGGGCCGGTGCCTTGATCAATGTAGTGCAGTGCTTGTCCGTCAACCGTGAAAAAGGGCATTGACCACCTCCGCGAGAAAAAACAGAACCGGCAGACTGAGCTGCCGGTTGTTGATCGTCAAGGATGGAAATGTACAGTCATGTACTGGTGATTTGTGTTGAATTCACCGGCGCCATCGCTGGCAAGCCAGCTCCCACAGGGTTCAACGTCGTTCACAA
>NZ_WBRZ01000164.1:0-12873 GCF_008923895.1 Pseudomonas sp. GXM4 | reverse complement strand
GCCGACCTGCACCAACTGCAGATTATCTAACACCCGATCCACCGCCCGATACCCTTCCCATGCAAATCGCCTTCCGACAAACGGTAGCAATACCTGTAATTTCTGACAGTAGGCAGGTTCATCCCTCCGGCATCTAATGAAGCCATCCCGACAGCGCTTGAACTGCGCTGTACCGCCGCTTATCGAGGAAGGCTGGAATGGCCAAGCGAAAGAACCCAGTCGGTCAGCCTGATCAGAACACCCCGGTTTCCTGGGGCAGGTCGGTCGAAGTGACGGTACCGGCCGTGCTTGATCCTGCCGATCCCAAAGGTCTTTTGCCGCTCAAAGCGCTGGGCGACGACCTGATCGTGACGTTCATGGATTTTGATCAAGGTCCGGCGCCTGACGAGTCGGATCTGGTCGAACTGGGCTTCATGTCCAAAAACGGAGCGTTCAGAAAGGTTGACGAACGCTGGTATCCGACCAATGTTCCCATTACGTTCCCGCAAGCCCTGAAGGTGCCTCGCGATTTACTGTCAGAAGGTGTCTACGAAGTCGCAATCCAGATCTCGATCTACGGAAGCAACCCGAATGAAGGCCCTCGCAAAACCCTGACCATCGACACCACGAAACCCAACTTCGGAAACAAACCGGCCGCGGCCGAGTTTCCCCCCGAGTTGAATGGCACGATCACTGAAACCTTCCTGACTCATGAGGGGGAGGTCAGTGTGCTGGTGCCTTGGTACGACGATGCCGAGGCGCTGGATCGGGCGCCGTATTACTGGACCAGCGAAGCCATTCCGCCAGACTCTGAAACAGCCATCCGCGAGCAGGAGTTCAGCGTTGAAGATATCGGCGACAAACGCTTACGCATAACCGTGTACGCCGATGAAATTCGATCGTGGGGCTCTGGCACGCGTTATTTTTATTACCACCTGAGGGACAGGGCCGGAAACGAAGGCCCGAATTCCTTTCTTTCGGCTATTGAGGTGGATCTGTCGCCTGCACCGGGGGCACTGCTGCCACCCCGAGTGCCGCTGTCACCCAGGGGGCTGGTCGATCGCCAGCAAGCCCGTGACGATGTCGTAGTGGAAGTCGACGAATACGACTTTGCCGATCCCGGCCACTGGCTGGCCGTTTTCTGGGACGACACCCCGCTCGCTGAAGTTCCTGTCGACCCCTCTGCCTTTCCGTTGTCCGTTCCCGCGCCATGGCCGATCCTGCAGGCCAAGGGCGATGGACCTTTGCGGGCCAAGGTCTATTACAGGATTCGCCAGGGAACAACCTATGGGCCACCCTCGCCGACCATTTCGGTGGCAGTGAACCTGACGCTGGCAGGTCAGGATCATGCCAAGGCGCCGGCATTGATCAACGAAGGTCTTGCACTGGTTGAGGTGTACGGCGAAGAGAGTCAAACCCTCAATACTTTACTGACGGACGATTTTGGTTTGCCGGCCAGCGTGTTGCTGCCTCTGTACGATGCACCCGAACAGGGACAATTACTGGAGCTGCACTGGGGAAGCTACCCCGGCGTCGTCGCGTTTTATGAAGTGAAACCTGGCGATGTTGCCGGTAAACCCGTCAGGTTTTCCGTGCCCTGGAATGTTATCGATACCGACAAGGAGAACCCGGCATTGCCGGTTTGGTACACCACCAGCAACGGTGTGAACCAGCAACAGTCGTTATCGACCCGGGTGGCGGTATCGATAGTGGTGATCGAGGGGTTGAAGGAGGTTGTGTTTCCGCATGCGAACAGGGATGGCGTATTGCACTGTTGCAGTCGGCCCAGGCTCTGGGAGGGCGTCACGGTAAGAGTCAAAGCCGACCCGCTTATCGAGCAGGGCGACACGCTGACGGTGTGCTGGCAGGGCAGCACCGGACTCAATGGCAGCGAGCCCATCAAAGGTACTTACGGGGAAATTGAAAAAGAGCTCACAACACTGCCGCCGGGTGAAGACATCGATATTGTCGTCGAGGATTACGACCGGTTGGTTGCGCCCATGGTCAACAACGGTTCTGCGCTGGTTTATTACCGGTTGAAAAAAAGCATGGGCGGTCGGGGGATATCCAAAAAGGAGTTTGTGATCATCAGTCGCACCATGCCCAGTGGCGCAGTATGTTCACCTACCAATGATTTGTGCGAAGAGAACTGAAGTATTAGCAAATTATGCAGTGTGGTTAATCGCCGGCATTTCTCTGGAAGTTTGTATTGGGGTTGGAGGGTCGGTGCGTTCATAAAACAGGAGAGCTTACAATGAGTAACTTGAAAGTACTGTCCAAGGCAGAGGCTGCCCGTAGAAAAGTTTTTGATTTGCGTCAAGCCCTGAGTACCCGTTCGGGTACTCCTCCTGAAGTTGAAGACTTGCTCCCGGCCCTGCCGGGTGACAATGTCAAGAAACTTCAGGCGGCGCGTCAGGGCACAGACTGCAAGGTGATAATTACCTCCATGGTAGTGCCGCCGGGCTCAGCCCAAGGTGAAACATTTGTCGCATTGCAGAAAGATTCAGTAGTTGTTTCGAGGTGGGAAGAGGTTCCCATCCCCCCGCCTGCAAGTTTCGAAATGATTTTGCCCGCAAAGGAAACCGCAACGCCGGGTCCTTTTCGCTTGACTTATATAGTTGATTACGGTGGCAACCAAAATACTTCTGATACCTTTGAGTTCTTCATCGACACTGTCGCGCCTAATCATGGTGCACCTGGAGGTAAAGCGGAACCGCCCGCAGAAATCATTGATGGTGTGTTGACCCGAGAAATTCTTGATGCGCTGGATAATATAACGATGACCATTCCGATGCCTGACGATGTCAAGCAGGGGGATATCTATACAGCGCACTATGGGAAAAGTGATCCAGCGCCATCCGTGGACAGATTTATTGTCGCTGAAGATTCGTCTGCGCCAATTGAACTTGTTATCAACAAAACCACTATCGAAACGTCAGGAGAAGGAGCATTTATCTTTTACTGCAAATTTGCAGATCGCGTCGGTAACGTCGGGCCTTCTTCCGAACCTTTTCAGTTTGATGTTCGGCTGACACCGGCACCCAGTGGGTTGCAACCACCTGAAGTGCCGGAAAACGACGACGGTGTTGTAGATTTAAAAGATGCCTACCCTGATGTCGCCGTGGTCATTCCTGAATTTTCTAATGGTCAGCCGACCGATGTGGCCCGAGTCACCTTCAACGGAAAGGTGCAACCCGACAAGCCGACAGATGGCACCACTCCGGTCATTGTCGACGTACCGTTCCGGGACGTCGCAGACGGCGGTGATGGTCCGAAAGACGTGACGGTGAATTACGCGATCATTCGAAACGGCAACCCGTTTCCGGAAGCGACAGGGGCGACCATCAATGTCGATCTGTCGATCCCTGGTCCAGCCAATCCTGAGCCTGATCCGGACAAAGGTAATCCGAACCTGGTTGCTTTGGTAGTCAAGGGTTCCACAGGCGATAACACTTTGGTGGAGGCAGATGTTGGCAACTTGATCGACATTGAGTTGACTATTCCTGATCCCACCACGTTGGATGCCGGTGATGTTTTCGATTTGGAATACGACGGTAAAATAGTTCCGCCTCCAGAAGGTCGTTATACGGTCGTCGGCGGTGAGGCGGATGATTTCAAGATTCCATTCAAACTACCGTCTGATGTTTTTGTGGCCGCAAAAAACGGGAAAAAGATAGCACGCTACATCATCACCAATCCGGCAAATGGCAGCAATGCGAATCCATCAGTGCCGACTACGGTAGATGCTTATGTTATTCCAGTGACATTGCCGGACCCCGTTATTCAGAATCTTTATACAAATCCGGGTAATATTGTGTATCTGAACTGTTCTTCTCTTCGCGATATTCCTGTGGTAGGTAAGGCCGCAGTCGTCCGTGTTGCAGGAGGCGGTTCACTGGTCGCTGACTTGAAACTGGACTTCGTCTGGAAAGGAACACCACTTCCAGGAGGGGACGATATTCCCGATTACCCGTTCAGCAAAACGTTGCAGGGCAATGAACATACGGCGGGATTCGAAGTTTACCTGCCCTTCAATGCTGCCCTCAGACCTATCAGGGATGGGCGCGGAGTCATTTCATATACAGCGGAGATTGATGGCCGTACTCATACCTCCGAGGATCACGACGTCAGAGTGGTCGTGGTTGATAATGCAGGGACATTCTGTCCCGGCACTCAGGATGCCTAATTAACGGTCAATGCAGGCGGGGACATATCCCCGCCTTCTTTTATTTGACATACACGGTAAAAATATCCATCGAAGAAAGGGATTTTTCCTACAGAGCGAAGTAATTAATGTCTGTACGGTGCGTGCGGACGAAACTTCTTTTGTTGAAATACATCCGCTAAATGTCGAAGGAGTACATATGGGCATCTGTACGGTTCTTTATCCATTGAAGGTATCAAAAACAAAGCTGGCTTGGTTCGCCCTGGCCCCAGTCCTTTCCTCAAGCCCGCTGGCCTTTGCCCTCACATCCATCGAAGCGGGTCAAACACTGACCATTGATAGCACAACCGCACAAGACAACTATCGCGCCCGCGATGGTGGTGTATTGAACGCCAATGCTGCGAATACTTATGAAGTGTTGATCACCACCGGTTCGCAATTGAATGTGGTAGGAGGGACTTATGCCGGGCGTTCGGGCAACGCTGGGATTACCCTCGTCAATGCCCGTGCCGATGTGAGCGACGCCATTGTGACCGGTACCCGAATGGGGATGTCGATCGCCCGGGCGACGGGTACGACCACAGGTTCGACTGCCGTGATCAGTGGCAGCCGGATTACCGGACAGACCTCCGGAATCGAAACCGGTGGCGGCGCTGACATCCAGTTGACTGATACGCATCTGACCGGTACCGGCGCGAACAGCTTTGGCTTGAATTCGTTCGGTGCCGAAGTCAGGGCCAAGGGCGGTAGCATCACTGGCGGCATGAACGGTATTCGCTTGCGTCCCGACGGCGAGGGCGTCGGCAGCGGCGCCAATGTGACGCTGGACAATGTAGAGGTGCGAGGGGTAGCGGGTGCAGCCATTCTCGCCAATGGTGGGGGGACCGCACAGATCAATGTGCTGAATTTCACCCGTCTGCTTGCCGGCAACGGCGTACTGCTCGATGTGCAAGCCGCTTCCACCGCAACGATGACGGTGGCTGACAGCACCTTGGAAGGCAACATCAATGTTACCGGTAACAGCCTCGCCAATCTGACTTTCAATCACGGCCACATGGTGGGTGATGTCATTGTCGATGGCACCTCAACGGCGGATGTCACCTTGGAAAATCATTCGCAGTTCACTGGCCGTCTCGATCAGGTCGACAGCGTGAACGTCAGCACCGATTCGAACTGGACACTGACCGGCAACGATTCGATCGGTGCACTGGGCATGAACGGTGGCACTGTCAGCTTTGGCGCTCCGGACACCCCCGCTACGTATTACCAGTTGAATGTCGGCACGCTCTCCGGTAACGGGACATTTGCGATGAAGGGCGATTTCGCCAGCGGCGAGCATGATTTTCTCAATGTCGCCGGAGCGTCCTCGGGCGACTTCGCCCTGGCTGTCGCGGCCTCTGGTCTGGACGCGGCCTCGCCACAGCAGTTGACGCTGGTACGTACCGGCACCACCGACGCTGCGAATTTTGCCTTGGCCGGCGAGCAGAGGGTCGATGTCGGTACCTGGTCTTACGGTCTGGCCAGCCGGGAAATCGAGGGCGGCGCGAAGGAGTGGTTTCTCGACCCGACCACCGAGGTCATCAGCCCCGGCGCGCGCTCGGTTCTGGCCTTGTTCAATACTGCACCGACTGTCTGGTATGGCGAATTGGCGTCTCTGCGCGATCGCATGGGGGATCTGCGTTTGAACGGCGGCAAAGGCGGGGCGTGGAGTCGTGCTTACGGCAGCAAATACAACGTCGCCGATGGGTCAGGTGTCGGTTATCAGCAGACGCAACAGGGATTTTCCCTCGGCGCCGATACACGGGTGGGGGAGAGCGACGTGCTGATCGGGATCCTCGCCGGCACGAGCGAGTCCGACCTGAATCTCGATCGCGGCACCTCCGGCACGGTGAAAAGCTACTACGTGGCGCCCTATGTAACCTGGCTCGGTGACGACGGTTACTATGCCCACGGCACCTTCAAATGGAACCGCTTTCGCAACGAGTCCAAAGTCAACTTGAGCGACGGTACTCGCGCCAAAGGCGATTACGACAACTGGGGGCTGGGTGGGTCTGCAGAGTTCGGCCGGCAAATCAAACTGGCGGACGGCTATTTCATCGAGCCGTTTACGCAATGGTCGGCGGTGCAGATTCAGGGCAAGCGCTACACATTGGACAACGACATGCAAGCTGACGGCGATCGCATGCGCTCGCTGCTCGGCAAGGCCGGCGCAACGGTCGGTCGCAACATCGGCTTCGGCCACGGCGCAATCGCCCAACCTTATCTGCGCGCAGCCATCGTCCACGAATTCGCATCGAACAACGAGGTGAAGGTGAACGACAACGTTTTCGACAACGACTTGTCAGGCTCCCGGGCGGAATTCGGCGCGGGGGTGGCAGTGGCGATGTCGGAGAAGTGGCAGGTGCATGCGGGAGTTGCTTACTCGAAGGGGGAGCATATTGAACAGCCGTATGGGGTGAATATGGGGTTGACGGTTCGCTGGTAACTACTGCGTTGTAGATCAAGGTGTATCGTATTCAACATAACCTTCACGGCCGCTGTTCTGTCGAGGAACAGCGGCCTTGTCATTGCGGTTGATCAGTCTTGGCTAGTGTCGAAGCCACGGGCTATCCCGCAGCTCCGGCGCGGTTGTGACTGCACCGACCCGCCAATCAACCACTAACACATCAAGTTACAGGAATATTCCGGCTACGTTGTTCGTATGAAAATTGACTCCTCCGTCCTCACCACCGTGATTGAGATTTTTCCTCCACCAACGGTCGGAAGAGTGACCCTGATTGGACCAGAATGCACTGTTAACATCGGCAGAAGGCGAGGGCGACCAGCCAACGAAATAGCTGACTGAGGGTTGATGGCCTGCATAGGAGTCCCAGAACTGACGCAGTTCGTCCATTGAGGGCAGGCGCAGGCCGTGCGCTTGCAAGATACCGGGAGCGTGATACATATTGTAGTTACCGCCAGGGCAAGCCCATACTCTGATACCCGAGACAGTCACCGTATGAGTGGCTGTTCGGCCTTTGCTGTCTCTAGCCGTCATGACTGCCTGCCCGTTCCCGACTGCCCCAACCCTACCGTTCTGATCAATCACGGCAACGTTGGTGTTGCTGGATGAATAGGTATAACCCGGCTCACCTCCTGTCGCTGTGCGTGTATAGGACGCAAAAGCTGGCGGATTCGTTGGCGGCCGCCCCCGGGCAACGTGGTAAGTCGGCAGGGAGAGAGAAACACTCTGCCCAAAGCTTAAAGGCGGAATAGGGGATTTCACTTCGAACGTCCACGCATTCGACACCGGATTACTGCCATAGAGCGCTTTGGCGGTAATGCTATGAGTCCCGACACCAACCGACATGCTGACTTCACCCCATCCACCGCTGCTATTGACCGGTGCGTTCTGTTTGGCAGAACCGTTATCGCGAACTTCGACGCTGGCATTTGATGACGCGCTGCCACTGACAAACACGGTGGTTGCCGTGGTCGTGCTGCCGGGATAAATATTGTTACCCTGAGAATCTCTGACCCTCGTAACACTCGGCGTGACCTGTAGTAGCACAGTAAAGTCCCGCGCCGCCGACACTGGATTATTCTCATACAGACCTTTGACCGTGATGCTGTGCTCGTCAATCGCAAGACCACTAGCGGTACCTTTCCATTGCTTTTTGGCGTCGACCGTCACTGGTGAGCCAATGCTTGTCCCCTTGTCGTAAAGCTGGACTTGTTCGCGCGGGGTGCCGGTACCCACCAGATTCACCGTGGTGTCATAGGTGGTTTTGTCTTGAGCCACTTCCCCAAGGGAGTCCTTGACGGAAGTAATGGTCGGCGACACATGTGTCTCCACATTAAACACCCTTGGCGGATCGGACACTGGATTGCTGGCGTATTCCGCACGCGCAGTCAGGCTGTAGGCCTTCAGGCCAAGGCCGCTGAATGTGTACTGCCAATCGCCGCTCGCGGGAACATCTACCGGGTCGATAACGGTAGTGCTATCGAGCAGTGTGATCGTTTCGTTCGGGCTGGCCTTGCCAGTGAGCTCGACGCTGCGGTAATAGGTCGTCCCGCCCAGGGCGATCTCGCCGCGGATGTCACTGACACTGGAAATGGTCGGCGTTACAGCCTGTGCAACCTTGAAGGTTCTGGCGGGGCTCGATGGCGGGTCGACCTCATATTTGGCAGTGGCGATGAGGCTGTAACTCCCATCCTTGAGGTTGTTGATGCGGTATTCCCAATGGCCATCGTCATCGACATCCAGGGTGATAATCGGTTGATTGCTTTCCCTCAACTCGATTTGCAGGTTTGGGGTGGCACTGCCAGTGACCAGGACGCTGTTGTCATAGGTGATAGCCCCATGTTCAACCGGTCCGCGAGAGTCGGTTACCGCGAGGATTTCCGGCGTTTGCGTGAACTTGACGGTGAATGTTCTCGGTCCACTGGACACGGGGTCAGCGTCATACAAGGCTTTGGCGATAATGCTGTAGAGCTTTTCGGTGGGTGTGCTGATGGTGGCCCTCCACTTGCTGTCCTCCTTGACCGGAGCGGTTCCCTTCGATATGGAACCTGCGTCGAACAGTTCAATCGTCTCGCTCCTCGTTGCAGTACCCGAGATGATGACTTCATCGGCGCGGGTCTTGCCGCCTTCTTCGATCTCGCCTCGTACATCTTCCACCAGCGTAATGACAGGGGTTACATAGTCGTAGCGGGTTCTGACGGTCAATTGCCGACGAGGGAACTCGATAGCGCTGTCCTCGTTCCTGCTGCCGTCGAACGTGACCTTGCAGCCGACACTGGCGGGGGAGGAGTGCCGCAGCTTCATCAGTTCGCTTCTGAGCAACACTTCATCAAGGCCGGCATTGATCTGGGTCGGGGTTATTTCCACTCCGTCCAGAATGCGAATGCGATGGCTTTGTCCGGCAGTGGTCATACCGTCGACGAAGAACCAGATGCATTGCCTGGCAGCAATGAACGGCCACGTTTCGAGCAGCGCCTTGGCATCACCGGCAAATTCCATCAGGTCCAGGATGTCATCCTCTGCCTGCGGAATCTGTGGTCGTGGCAATTCGTTTTCAGGGTCCTGAAAGCCCGATACGTTCAGGTCAAATATCATTGATGGTGTGTTGATCGCATAGCGGGTGACCACGTAGTCGACGGACACCCTTTTTGCGATGTTGGCACCGACGACTGCGGGAGGCAGATGATATTGGACGGTACCGCTTGCGTGTCCCGGCAACTCCAGGTCATCGGAAGTACCTGCGCCGGGTGTGCCGAGCCACCTCAGACGGATTACGTCCCGATCCGGATGCATGCTCAGATAGCTGGCAGTTACATCGACACCGTTGAGCCCATCCATAGGGTTCAGTACTCCGTCGACTGCCTGAACCACATCGGGAGGTGGCAACTCACCTACCAGCTCTCCGATCAACAAGGCCAGTGTGGCCGAGTATTCATATCGCTGCGAAGCCGCACGCCACAGTACATAGCGCACATCAACATATTGCCCGATGTTCGCCGTGACATATTTCTTGTCGACCCTGAACCGCACAGGTTTGCCTGCGCTGACGGTGGTAATCGGCAGCCAGTCGCTGGTACTGGACAACGGGTCGAGACTGCGCCAGTAATAAGTCAGCACGTCCTTGTCCAGCGTATTCGCCTCGGCGATCACCACATGCACACTGTCGAATACTTTCGACGGATCAAGCACATCCCCCGGCGGTTCGGCCTCCTCGACCTCGGGTCTGGGCAAAGTCGCCCGGACCTTTTCGACTTTGGCCAGCAAGCGCTCGGATTCTCTGACGTCGAGAAGACCCGGTGCGTCGTTCGCCACTACATAGGAAAGATCGAGCGTGCCGTTGTCGAGCACAGCTATGTGCTTTGCTTCGATGTAGAACGTGACCAGACCTTCCTTGGCCTCGTTGTCGGTGACGATATGCGGAGTCTCATGCAGATACTCATCGCCATTGGCGCGGATACCCAGCCATCTGAGGCAGATCAGGTCACCGTTCTTCATGGCATAGCGGACTTCAACCGTGGCGAAGAGCAGATCCGGTTCGAGGATATCGCCTATCAGCTCAAGAATGTTCGGCTCGGGCAGCATGTTGACGTCGCCCACTACCGTTGCGAACGCGCGCTTGGAGGACAGCGGGTCGCCACCGTCCTTTTTGTAAAGGATGTAGGAGACGTCGGCGCGGCCCAGAACGATAGCTCTGATCAAGTCATAGGGCACCTTGATTTCCATGACGGAGGGGACGTTGTTGACACCACGGGTTTCGCTGAAGATCGTGGGTTCAGCGTTACCCGGCGGCCTGCCGATGAAGGTCATTACCACTTCGTCGCCGAGACTGAAGTACTGGCTGCTGACATGGATCTGCACGGTGACCGGCTTCTTGTTCAAATCCCTTATAGTGATGACGCCATTGATGGCTTCCTTTATGAACGGAGGTTCCAGGTACCAGCCGCCGGCGTCGATATCGACATAAGTGCGTTTGGAATGGCGATCGGCCCAGTTCCACACTTCGTCATTGATGTCGTATCTGATTTCCCGCTGAAAACCGTCTCCGGCACGGAGAATGTCTGCCTGTTCAATCAGGATTTCGATCGGTTGTCTGTTTTCGGCCTGCTCCTGCGTGACGATGTGAGCAGGAAGCTGATGATCGCCAATAACCGGGCGAACCTTGTCGTTGCGAGTGCAATACACGTAGTGAGGGATGGTGGCCAACACGCCTTTTTTTGCCCATTCGGCATCGATCACGCCCTGTTCAACCAACTCAGGCGGCAATTGCACGATATTCAGTTCGGAATGGCCGTCGGGCAAATGCGGTTCTTTATCACGGTCTCCTGGCTTGTAAAGCTTGATCAGTATGCGCAAGGAGGCCGACGGCGGGTCGGCTTCGGTTTCACCCACTCGGGTCAGCACGTAATGGCAATCTTCGGCCCACCCGGACTCTGCAGGCGTCGGCAAGTAGAAAAACACCCTTTGATTGACTTCGTCGGCCGTCACGAATCGTTCGAGTACTTTCTCGTTGTTCCACCAGATATCCAGCCTGTCACCTTCGCTCATCAGGGGCAGATAAGGATTGACCATGCACAACAAACCCTTGGGGTCTTCGGTTGCGACCTTGATGCCAATGCCGCCATCGCCGTCTTGCACCGGTTCGTGCATCCCCGGGATCAGTAGCGGGCGCAGTGCCAGTGTGGCGCTGTCTTGCTTGATGGGAGGGAAGCGGAAGTTCTTGTGAGTTGGCATCAGGCGAGTCCTCTGGACGAGCGTGGCGTTGTGTCGCGGCGTTCAATGCGGACGCAACTGCGACGACCCAGGGGGCTTGCAGACGCGGGAGATTTGGCAGGCATGGGCGTGCACTCCGGTCGGGTGATGGAGTGATTGAACCTGTGTTGATGGATTTGCACACCTGTCAAACCTGACAGGTGCCGACGGCTTCCAGATGAACGGTAGGCTTCAGGAATCGGGGCTGAATGTGTGTTTGATTGGCAAGCCGGGTTAGAGCACTCGGGCGCTACCTGGAACGGAGGCGGTCCCTGATGAACAGGCCGGCGGGAGGCTGTTTTTCAAGCGCAATCCAAGGACAGCTCAGGGCTTTTGAAGTGTCTTCTGCCGCACTATGTAAATCGTCACCAGCACCGCACTCGTCAGCATGAACCCCCGCGCCCAAACCAGCGGCACCAGATAACACGAGAACAGGATGCTCACCCACATCAGCCCGATCGCGTAGACCTTGCCTTTGAGCGGGATGCCGTTGCCCTCGAGGTAGTCGCGGATCCATGGCCCGAGGCGTGGGTGTTCGACCAGCCAGCGGTAGAAGCGCGGAGAGCTGCGCGCGAAGCAGGCCGCGGCGAGCAGGAGGAAGGGGGTGGTGGGCAGGACCGGCAGGAAGATGCCGATCACCCCCAATGCGACGCTCAGCCAGCCGATGGCCAGCAGGACGTAGCGCAACATCAGGGGGCGGTTGCCTATGGGATTGTCCATAGGCCGGTTCTTAGTGATGACGAGGCTTGAGGATCGCCGGTTTTTCGTCGGGGGCCTGGCACAGCAGGTACAGCGCGGTCAGGGCTTCCGGGATCTGAACGATCATGTCGTCCATCAGGTTGGCGTCCTTGGCGATGTCTTCGAATTCAGGCTGCTCGTCGAACAGGCCGGAACCGACCATGATCGGCAGGAGCATTTCGCTGACTTCTTCTTCGGCGGTTTCGAACCAGGCCGCTTCGCACAGGAACACGCCTTCCATGAAACCGATGCACCAGCCGCGCAGTTCGGAGTCGTCCGGCTCTTCGCCCAGATCCAGTTCGCACGGCAATTCGAATTCTTCATCCGAGGCCAGTTGGCGAGCGATGTGCGCCTTGAGGCCGATCAGCGTGGCTTCGATTTCGGCACGCTGGGCTTCGTCGGTGTAATGCGGCTCTTCGGCGAACAGCGCGTCGATCCACTCGCGCTCCGGAACGTCTTCGGAGCAGATCGACAGCGCGGTCAGGTAACCGTGGGCGGCGACGTAATCCAGCGCCTCGTCGTGCAGCTCGTCGGCGTCGAGGAAGACTTGCAGGCGGGTCAGTTGCTCAGCGAAGGACATTACGGGGCTACCTTGGGGAATAAACAATGCGGGAATTCTAGGCCTTCTTGCGCGCTCTAGCCAGCCGCTTGGCAGATTTGCCCGCACGGACGCACGCAAATGCCGGGTCGGACGCAAAACCTGTGGGAGCGGGCTTGCCCGCGATGGCGGTGTGTCAGT
>NZ_WBRZ01000163.1:0-12890 GCF_008923895.1 Pseudomonas sp. GXM4 | reverse complement strand
GACGCTCTGCGTCCCATGGGAACGCGGAGCGTCCCTTGAGGCATTCCCACGCGGAGCGTGGGAACGATCGGACTGAGGGGCACAATGATGGCCATTCAGTTTCAGTTAAGTTGATCCCGCTATGGTGCCCACCGTAAGCAACATATAAGAATTCGGAGACACCCATGAAAACCCTGACTGCCCTGACCACTGCCTCGATCCTCGGCCTTGGCGCCAACACTGCGCTGGCGCGCGATCTCGGTCCTGACGAAGCGCTTCGTTTGCGCGACGCTGGTACTATCGTCTCCTTCGAGAAGCTCAACGCCATCGCGCTGGAAAAACACCCGGGTTCGGAAATCACCGAAACCGAGCTGGAGGAAGAGTACGGCAAGTTCATTTACCAGATCGAACTGCGCGACCCGAAAGGGCTGAAGTGGGATCTGGAGTTGAACGCGGTCGATGGTGAAGTGCTCAGGGATCATCAGGATACGTAATGAAGCTGAATAGTCGCGCCACCCGCCCGACGGCGCTGGCGCTGGTGTTGTTGTGCAGTACGGCCATGGCTCGCGACCTCGATCAGGACGAGGCGCTGGCCCTGCGTCGCGATGGCGTGATCCTGCCGCTGGAGCAAGTGCTGCAGCAGGCCATGGATCGCTACCCCGGCGCCAAACTGCTGGAAGTCGAGCTGGAAGAAAAACACGACGTGTACATTTACGAAGTCGAATTGCTGACGGTCGAAGGCGTGGCGCGCGAGCTGCACCTGAAGGCCGATACCGGCGAGTTAGTCAAAGACAAGGAAGATTGATCGATGCGTTTGCTTCTGGTGGAAGACCACGTACCGCTGGCCGACGAATTGCTCGCCGGCCTGCAACGCCAAGGCTACGCGGTGGATTGGCTGGCCGATGGCCGGGACGCGGTGTATCAGGGCAGCAGTGAGCCCTATGACCTGATCATCCTCGACCTCGGCCTGCCCGGCGTGCCGGGGCTGGACGTGTTGGCGCAGTGGCGCGCCGCCGGCCTGGCGATTCCGGTGCTGATCCTGACCGCGCGTGATTCCTGGGCCGAGCGCATCGAAGGGCTGAAGGCCGGCGCTGACGATTACCTGACCAAACCTTTCCATCCGGAAGAGCTGTACCTGCGCATTCAGTCACTGTTGCGCCGCTCCAAGGGCCAGGCCAACCAGCCGACCCTGCAAGCCGCCGGCCTGCATCTGGACGAAGGTCGCCAGTGCGTGGTTCGCGACGGCGCCGACATTCAGCTGACCGCCGCTGAATTCCGTCTGCTGCGCTATTTCATGCTGCACCCCGAACAGATCCTCTCGAAAAGCCACCTCGCCGAACACCTCTACGACGGTGAGACCGAGCGTGACTCCAATGTCCTCGAAGTGCACGTCAATCACCTGCGGCGCAAGCTCGGCAAAAGCGTGATCGAAACCCGTCGCGGTCAGGGTTACCTGTTCGGCGGGCAAGCTTCATGAGATCAATCCAGCGCCGTTTGAGCCTGGGTTTGATCAGTGTGATGGTGATCGTCGGTCTGGTACTGGCGCAAACCAGCCTGTGGTTGTTCGAAGTCGGTTTGCAGCGCTACCTCGAAGCCGGCCTGCGCAACGACAGCGAAAGCCTGCTGGTGGCGCTGGTGCGCGGCCCGCAAGGTTTGCAATTGGATGAGCGGCACCTCTCGCCGGCCTATCAGCGGCCGTTTTCCGGGCATTACTTTCGCATCGATTTCTCCGACAGCCACTGGCGTTCGCGCTCGCTGTGGGATCAGGAACTGCCGCTGCTGCAACACCCGGGGCTGCACAGCAACCTGCAACTGGGCCCGGGCGGGCAACGCTTGCTGATATTGCGCTCGGACTATCGGCGCCTGGGTCAGTCGATCTCGATCAGCGTCGCCCAGGATTACACGCCGGTCAGCGACAGCTTCCAGCGCATGCGCCAGATCGGCCTCGGCCTGGGGCTGGCGGCGTTGCTGCTGATCCTGTTCCTGCAACGCCTGACCGTGCGCCGCGCGCTGAAACCGCTGGAGCGCGCGCGCGAGCAGATCGCTCAGTTGCAACAGGGCCAGCGCTCGCAACTCGACGATCAGGTGCCGGTGGAACTGGAGCCGCTGGTGGCGCAGATCAACCATTTGCTCGCCCACACCGAAGACAGCCTCAAGCGCTCGCGCAATGCCTTGGGCAACCTCGGCCACGCGCTGAAAACCCCGTTGGCGGTGCTGCTCAGCCTGGCCTCCAGCGACAAGCTCGATGACCATCCCGAGCTGCGCAAAATTCTCAAGGAACAACTGGAACAGGTGCAGCAGCGCCTCAATCGCGAACTCAATCGCGCGCGGTTGTCGGGGGATGCGCTGCCCGGCGCGTTGTTCGATTGCGATGCCGAGTTGCCGGGGTTGCTGGCGACGCTGAACATGATTCACGGCGAGCATCTGGCCTTGAGCTACGTCGCACCGCCGGGTTTGCAACTGCCGTGGGACCGCGAGGATTTGCTCGAACTGCTCGGCAACCTGCTCGACAACGCCTGCAAATGGGCCGATGCCGAGGTGCGCTTGAGTGTGATCGAACGGTCTGACGGCTTTGCCCTGAGCGTGGAAGATGACGGCCCGGGGATTCCCGAGGAGCAGCGGTCTCAGGTGTTCAGCCGTGGCACGCGACTGGATGAGCAGACCCACGGGCATGGGCTCGGCCTTGGGATCGTGCGGGATATTGTCGATACGTGGGGTGGCTTGCTGGTGCTGGGGGAAAGCGAGTGGGGCGGGTTGAAAGTGGTGATTGAACTGCCTAAGCGGTGAGCCCTTGAAAAGCCCCTCACCCTAACCCTCTCCCAGAGGGAGAGGGGACTGATTGTGTTGTTCTTGAGAGATGCACCCACTTGAAATCCGAGTCGAACTCAGGACTTGAATGGCATGAAGATCGGCTCCCTTTCCCCCTCGCCCCCCCTTGGGGGAGAGGGCTGGGGTGAGGGGGGATTGCAACTGACACCCCGCTCTCGTGCATCAAACGCGAAACTGATCCATCAACCGCTGCTGCTGATTCGCCAGGCTGTTAAGCGACTGGCTGACGCGCGCCGATTCATTCGCCTGCCCGGACAGCGATTCGGTCACATCGCGAATCGTCGCCACGTTGTTATTGATCTCCTCAGCCACCGCGCTCTGCTCTTCGGCAGCACTGGCGATTTGCAGGTTCATGTCGCTGATCACCGTCACCGCATCGCCGATCTGCCGCAGCGCGGTGACGGCCTGGCCAACCTGCTCGACACTGCCCTGAGCCTGACGATGGCTGTTGCCCATCGAACCGACCACTTCCTGCGTGCCGTTCTGCAATTGCTCGATGACCTGGCGGGTTTCCTCCACCGACTCCTGAGTGCGGCGCGCAAGGTTGCGAACTTCGTCGGCGACCACGGCAAAACCGCGTCCGGCCTCACCGGCGCGGGCGGCTTCGATGGCGGCGTTGAGAGCGAGCAGGTTGGTCTGCTCGGCGATGGCGCGGATGGTTTCCAGCACCGTGCCGATCTTCTCACTGTTGGCGGCCAGGCCTTCGACCTGAACCATCGCTGCGCTCATGTCGGCGGCGAGGGTGTCGATGCTTGCGGTGGTGCGGTCGATCACGGTCAGGCCCTGACGGGTGGCGCGGTCGGCGTCCTTGGCAGCTTCGGCGGCCTGGGCGGCACTGCGCGCAACGTCTTGCGCGGTGGCGCTCATTTCGTGGGAAGCGGTGGCGACCTGATCGACCTGACGATATTGCTGCTCCATGCCGGCGCTGGTCTGGGTGGCGATGGCCGAGGACTGGTCAGCGGTGTTGCGCGCATCCTGCACCGAGCGTTTCACTTCGGCGATGATCGGTTGCAACTTGTCGAGGAACTTGTTGAACCAACCGGCCAATTGGCCCAGTTCGTCCTGCTTGTCATAGGCCAGACGCCGGGTCAGGTCGCCTTCGCCGCTGGCGATGTCTTCAAGCATGTGCGCCACACCGAGAATCGGCTTGGTCACGCTGCGCGCCATCAGCCACACCAGCAGCAGGCCGATCAGCGCGGCGAGCAGGCCGAGGCTCAGTTCGATCAGTGTGCCCGAGGTATTGCTCGCATCCAGTTGCTGTTTGAGCGCTTCGGCGCGGCTGACCAGGACTTTCTCCGGCACATCGAGCAGCACGGCCCACGCCGGGCCGTCGGGAATCGGCTGGAACGGCGACAGCACTTTCAACTGGCCGTTGCTGTGCAGGCTGCTCACGCCAGTGCTCGCGGCGAGCAAGCGCAGCAACTCGCTGCCGCTGGCCTGATCCACCGCATCCAGGCGCTGGCTGAGTTTGCCGGCATCCGGGCTGTAACCGGCGAGCAGGCCGGCGGGGCTGACAATACTGACGGCGGTCTGACCGTCATACAGTTTGCGGCTGGCATTCTGGCTGATCGCTTGCAGGCTGTTGAGGTTGATGTCGACCGACAGCGAGGCGATGACTTTGCCGTTGACCAGCAGCGGGAAGACGATGCTGGTCATCAGCACTTTGTGGCCGTCGATGACATAGAAGTACGGCTCGATCACACACGGTTTGAGCGTGGTGCGCGGGCAGGTGAACCAGGCGTTGGCGGCCTGACCGCTGGGGCCGGTGCTGGTGTCGCTCATGTCGCTTTCCGGCAGCGCCATCGAGGTGACTTTGCCCGGGGTCGGCTGCGACCAGTACAGGGCGAAACGGCCCTTGTCGTTGCTGCCCAGTTCAGCCTGATCGGCGAACAGTTCGTCCTTGCCGTCCAGCGCGTTGGCTTCGAACACCAGCGACAGGCCGAGCAGGTCCGGGTTGGCTTGCAGCGCGGATTTGACCTGACGGGTCATGTCCTCGCGCAGATCGAAGGCATCGAGAAAACGCTTCTCGGCCTGCTCACGCAAAAACAGTACCTGCCGCGAGAAGCCGTGGCCGTACTGATAGGCGTCCATGAACTGCTGACGAATGCCGGCGGCCTGCACTTCGCCTTGCGACTCGATCCGCGCCTGCGCCGATTCGGTGAGCATCTCCATGCTCGAGGCCTTGACCAGCGCCGAGCTGTGTTCCATGCGATACAGCGAAAGACCGACCAACAGGGTCACGATACCGGCCAGGCAGAGGCCGGCGAGCAGGGTGATTTTCCACTGGATGGAAAGTTGTCTGAGCGACATGGAAAACATCCTTATCCGATAAATATCTGAGACTTTGCACTGTAGCGGCCGCGTTTCGGCTTTCTTTATGCCGTGAGCGCAATATGACCGATTGCCGCATGCGGGGCCTGTGGTCCTGTGGTCCTGTGGTCCAGTGGCGAGGGGATTTATCCCCGTTCGGCTGCGAAGCAGTCGTGACACCTGCGTATAGGGTTGTTTTGAAGTTTGCCGGGGGCGGCTTCGCCACCCAACGGGGATAAATCCCCTCGCCACGGAGCTTTGACAGCGCCGCCACTCTGCGGCACAGTGCGCGCCCTCTAACAAGACCCTCTGTACACCTCCGCCGGCCAACCCCGGGCGGACTCATCCTGTCTGGCGGTGTGTTTCCACCCGCAGTGTTTTTTGAGGTAGTGAAATGAATGCAGTCATAGCAGCCGTCGGCGTCATGCTGATCCTCAGCCTGTCGCGCGTGCATGTGGTGATCGCGCTGATCGTCGGGGCGCTGGTCGGTGGTCTGACCGGCGGTCTGGGCATCGACGCAACACTCAAGGCGTTCAACAGCGGCTTGGGCGGCGGCGCGACCGTGGCGTTGTCCTACGCCTTGCTCGGCGCGTTCGCCGTGGCGATTGCCAAATCCGGCCTGGCCCATGCGCTGGCCGACAAGGCCCTGGCCATGGTGGATCGGCAGCATGCAACCGGCGGCGGTAACGTCAAATGGCTGCTGATCGGGCTGCTGTGGGTGGTGGCGATTGCCTCGCAGAACATCCTGCCGATCCACATCGCCTTCATTCCGCTGCTGGTGCCGCCACTTCTATATGTACTGACCAAGCTGCAACTCGATCGCCGTTTGATCGCCTGTGTCATGACCTTCGGCCTGATCACCCCTTACATGTTCCTGCCGGTGGGCTTCGGCAACATTTTCCTCAACGAAATCCTGCTGGCCAACGTCGCCCGCAGCGGCGTCGACATCAGCGGCATCAATGTCACCCACGCCATGGGTATCCCGGCACTGGGCATGGTTTTCGGCCTGGCGATGGCGTTCATCAGCTATCGCAAAAAGCGCGTGTATGACCTGGCGAAGATCGAACAGGTCGAGCAGACGGCGGTGCACTACAACCCGCTGAGCCTGATGATCGCCGGTGTGGCCATTGCTTCGGCATTCGTGGTGCAGTTGCTGCTGGACTCGATGATTATCGGCGCTCTGGTCGGGTTCCTGATTTTCTCGGTGTCGGGCATCGTCAAATGGCGCGAGACCGATGATCTGTTCACCGAAGGCATGAAGATGATGGCGATGATCGGCTTCATCATGATCGCCGCCTCAGGCTTTGCCGAGGTGATGAAGGCCACCGGGCAGGTGCAGACGCTGGTCGAATCGTCGGCGGCCTGGATCAATCACAGCAAAGGCGTCGGGGCTTTGTTGATGCTGCTGGTGGGCTTGCTGGTGACCATGGGCATCGGCTCGTCGTTCTCCACCGTGCCGATTCTGGCGGCTATTTTCGTGCCGTTGTGCGTGCAACTGGGCTTCAGCCCGATCGCCATTGTCTGCATCGTCGGCACTGCCGGTGCGCTGGGCGATGCCGGTTCACCGGCCTCGGACTCGACCCTCGGCCCGACCTCGGGTCTGAACATCGACGGCCAGCATCACCACATCTGGGACACCGTCGTACCGACCTTCCTGCACTACAACCTGCCGCTGCTGGTGTTTGGCTGGGTCGCGGCGATGGTTCTCTAAACCGCTGAACCCTGTGGGAGCTGGCTTGCCAGCGATGGCGTCGGCACATTCGTTATTCGTCTTTCAGACACACCGCCATCGCGGGCAAGCCCGCTCCCACAGGGACACGCAGTGCCTGCGGACTCAACTTTTGCTCCGGCGTGCCGTTAAAGCCTTTAACCACGCCAACAAAATCAAAAGAGTGAGTCCCCCGATGCGCCTGAGTCTCAAGGCTAAAGTCCTGTCCCTTGCCGTTCTGCCGGTGCTGCTCTTTGCGCTGGTCATCAGCGTGACCACGCTGTTCATCCTCCAGGAACAGGCGCGCAAGGAGGTCGAACAGACCCGCGAGCGGCTGCTCAGCGACGCCAAGGCCACCCTGCAAAGTTACGTCGCCGTGGCCATGACCACGATCAAACCGCTTTACGACGCCGCCGCACCGGGCGACGACGCGGCGCGGGCGCAGGCGATCAAATTGCTTTCGGGCATCCGCTACGGCAAGGACGGCTACTTCTTCGGCTACGACTCCGAGACCGTGCGCCTGTTCAAGGCCAACGACCCCGACGGCGTGGGCAAAAGCTTCAAGGACAACCGCGATCCGAACGGCGTCTACGTCAACCTCGGCCTGGTCAAAGTGGCCAAGGACGGCACTCACTATCTGCAATACAGCTCGCCGCTGCCGGGCAACGCCAAGGTGCTGGTGCCGAAACTCGGCTACACCGAATACCTGCCGAAGTGGGACATGGCGGTCGGTACTTCGGTCAACCTCGACGGCATCGAAGCGCAAGTGGCGCAGGTCGAGGCGCAAGTGCAGGAGCGCGTGCAAGGCGTGGTGCTGAGCATTGTCGGCGTTGCGGTGCTGGTGCTGTTGGTGATCGCGGCGGCGGGCATGCTGCTGGCCAACACCATTCTGCGCCCGCTGACCCTGATGAAAGCCAACCTCGACGACATCGCGGCAGGCGAGGGCGACCTGACCCGGCGCCTGAACATCACCAGTCAGGACGAACTCGGCGAACTGGCCGGCTCGTTCAATCGTTTCGTCGACAAGATCCACGGCCTGGTGCGGCAGATCACCGAGATGACCACGCAACTCACCGGGCTGGTCACCCAAGTCTCGGAACAGGCGCAGCGTTCCGATCAGGCCATGGAGCGTCAGCGCCACGAAACCGATCAGGTCGCCACGGCGATCAACGAAATGTCCGCCGCCGCCCAGGAAGTCGCCAAGAGCGCACAGAACGCCGCCGTCGCCGCTCAGCAGACCGATGAAGAAGGCCAGAGCGCCAAGCGCGTGGTGGCGGGCAGCATCAAGCAGATTCATGCGCTGGTCGACGATATCCGCAACAGCGGCGTGTCGCTGGACAGCTTGCAGCAGGACGTCAGTTCGATTGTCGGCGTGCTTGGCGTGATTCGTTCGATTGCCGAACAGACCAACCTGCTGGCGCTCAACGCCGCGATCGAAGCGGCACGTGCCGGTGAGGCCGGGCGCGGGTTTGCGGTGGTTGCGGACGAAGTGCGCGCGCTGGCCAGCCGCACGCAGATCAGCACCCAGGAAATCCAGGGCATGATCGATCGCTTGCAGGCCGGCACGCAGCAGGCGGTCGAGGCCATGCGCCGTTCCAGCGAGGCCGGCGATGGCACGTCCCAGCAAGCCAATCAGGCCGGTGCATCGCTGGATGCCATGGCGCAGTTGATCGCCACGATCAACTCGATGAACGCGCAGATCGCCAGCGCAGCGGAAGAGCAGACGGCCGTGGCCGAAGAGATCAACCGCAGCGTGCATCAGATTGCCGTGGCGGTGGACAGCGTCGCCGATGAAACGCAACTGGGCGCGCAGACGTCGCGCAGTCTGGCGGAGCTGGGGCAGCGGTTGGGCAAGCTGGTGGGGCAGTTCCGTATCTGATGGCCTGAAAAGCCCCTCACCCTAGCCCTCTCCCAGAGGGAGAGGGAACCGATTGGGGAATATTGGGGGATTACGCCGACCTGAAAGTCCTGCTTTGAATCCATAGTCGACGCGGTTTTTCAGGTCGATGCAGTAGGTGGGACACCTCGGTCGGTTCCCTCTCCCTCAGGGAGAGGGCTAGGGTGAGGGGGCTCTTGATCTTCAGGCTCTGTCCCAATAGGGAATCTCGCCAAAGCACTCGACAAAAAAATCAATCACCGTCCTCACCTTCACCGACAACCGTCGGCTCCCCGGCCACAGCACCGCGATTTGCTGCGGTTCCAGGCTGTTCGACACCTGATATTCCCCCAGCACCGGCACCAGCGTGCCTTCGCGCACCGCTTCGCCAATCAGCCACGACGGAAACATCACCAGCCCGAGGTCTTGCTGGGCGGCCTGGGTCAGGGTGTCGGCGTGGTTGCCGGTGATCGGGCCTCTGACCGTGTACGGCGTCCAGTCCTCGCCATCACGGCGGAAAAACCAGCGCTGCTGACCGGCCGCGCCTTTGTAGGCCAGGCACTGATGCTGCGCGAGTTCGTCCGGGTGCTGCGGCGTGCCGTGGCGTTTGAGGTAGGCCGGGCTGGCGGCGACCTGAAAACGGTGCGGCGCCAGAATGCGTGCCTGCATGCTTGAATCGTGCAGCGCGCCGATGCGAAACAGCAGGTCGGCGCCTTCCTGTAGCGGGTCGACGTAATGGTCGGTTTGCTGGATATCCAGTTGCAGCTTCGGATAGCGCGCGCAGAGCTCGCCCAGCCAGGGCGTCAGATGGCGCTGGCCGAACACCACCGGGGCGTTGATGCGCACCAGTCCGGTGGGTTCGCTTTGCTGTTCCTGCAACGCCTGTTCGGCTTCCTCCAGTTGCACCAATAGCAGCCGCGCATGGTGGCCGAGCGTGCGCCCGGCTTCGGTCGGGGTGACGGCGCGGGTGTGGCGGTAGAGCAATTGCTGGTTGAGCGCCTGTTCCATCAATTGGATCTGCCGCGAAATGGAGGAGGGCGCGACCCCTTCGCGGCGGGCGACTTCGGAAAAACTGCCGTGGTCGAGGACCGCTACAAACAGCCTTAACGCTTTGAATCCGAGTTCGTTGAGCCCGTGCATGCTGTGTCTCGCTGTGCGTATTGCGCAAAAGTGTTGTCCGGATGCTCCCATTTATCGCACAGCGGCGCCATCCGATAATCCGCGCCATTGTTTTTGAGCGTGGAAGGTTATGTATGCAGACGTTGGATGAAGGGGTGGTTGCTGCACCGGTAAAAAGATCGGTGTTGCGTCTGCTGTTGCTGCCGCTGGTGATCCTCGCTGGCATGGGCTTATCGGTAGAAGCCGGATTGCTGGGGCCGCTGGGTGAGCAGGTGGGGCATTTGTGGGCGACGTTGAGCATCTTCGGCGTGGGTTCGGCGATCCTGTTTTTGCTCTTGCTGTTCGCCGGCCCACAGAAAGGTCCGGCACTGACCGAGTTGCCGCGCTGGCAGTTGATCGGCGGGTTTCTCGGGCCGATCTACGTAGTGGTGCTGACGCTGGCGACGCCGCATATCGGCATCGCCATGACGATGATTGCGATTTTGTCCGGTCAGGTCGGCAAGAGTGTGCTGATCGACCATTTCGGCTGGTTCGGCGCGACGCGCAAGAAGGTCAACGGCGAGCGCTGGCTGGCGTTGGGCTTGATTGTGGTGGCTTTGGTTCTGATTGCGCGGGGGTGAGTGATGGGTCTGGTGATTTTGTTGGCGGTGGTGGTGTTGGCCGGTGCGGTGTTGAGTGTGCAGGCCGCGATCAATGGGCGTCTGGGTGAGACGGTGGGGGTGCTGCGTAGCAGTCTGCTGACCTTTGCGGTGGGCGCGGTGGTGACCGGGTTGTTGATTCTGTTTTTCGAGCCGGCGCAGGCGGTGAGTCTGCTTGAGGTGCCGAAATGGCAGTTGACCGGGGCGCTGTTCGGCGTGGTGTACATGATGGTGATGGTTGGCGCGGTGCCGGTGGTCGGGACGGCTGTGGCGACGGTGGCGGTGATTGTCGGGCAGTTGGGCATGGGGATGTTGATCGACAATTTTGGCTGGTTGGGGAATCCGGCGATCGGCTTGTCTCCGAGCCGGATGCTGGCCATGGTGTGTCTGGCGGTGGCTTTGGTGTTTATGTATCGGAGTTCGCGGCAGGCGCAGTGATTTTATTTGTTTGACTGTGCACATATCCGTGCTGCGGGTGTTGCCCTCCGCTCAGCCTGCCGACGGGCTCTGAGACCAAGATCAAAAGCTACTTGAGCTAACGCTCATTGCTTTGTGCGGTTAACCCCTGTGGCAGCGAGCCTGCTCGCGAAAGCCATCTCTGTGTCGCCCAATCTCTCAACAGTTGGCCAGCCTGCAATACCACCTTCTACACTGTCCCTTATGGCTTGCTCGCAAGCCTCAGACAACCACCACGCAAGGAGTCTGTCCCATGTCCGATAAAAAATGCGACTGCCCGGGCTGCAACTGCACGATCAAAGAAGGCGAACATTCCTACGCTGTACACGGTAAACACTATTGCTGCGAGGCTTGCGCTCATCACCACAAACACGGTGAAGAGTGTGCGATGAAGGGTTGCGGTTGCGCTCATCCGAAATAAGCGCGGCAAAAAAAAGTGGAGCCTAATCAGGCTCCACTTCCATTTTCAGACTGTCGTCTTCCTGTCGCTCAAAGTGCCTCACCGTGCCTTGCAGTGTTCGCCCTTCGACCTTGACCACCACAACCTTAGCTTGGTGGAGGTCTTCCGGTACCGGTGCCTGGACGCACAGGGTGAAGCGGTAAGGGTCGTCCGCAACCGTCTCCAGTGCGACTGCGCAATTCACCGTTTTGGTGATCTGGCCGAAGAAGGTGGTCAGGCCGTAGTCCAGTCGGGCCGGGTGATAAGTGTCGGTCATCGGTCGATTCCCCCTGTCGATTGCCAAGCCTGCGGTGAAGGCGGTGGGGTCAGTTGGTCTGGCGCCAGGTGACGTTTTCCAGACCGAATTTTTCTGCCATCGGTTTGCTGGTCTTTTGCACTTTCTCGCGGCCGAAGCGCGGGATGCGACCCACGCCCGCGTCGCAGCTTGCCCAATGCCAGGCTTCGGCGTTGTCCATTTTGTCCGAGCGGATAATGAACGACTTGGGGGTGCCATGCAGTGTGTAGTCGATGACGTAAAGTTTTGCGTTGTTCATAAAGCCCGAATTCCTCCCTGTGGTATTAAACGGATCGCGCTGTGCCGGGAAAATTCATTCGGATTGTCCGACGGTATCTATCGTTGGCGAGTGCGCGGCGTGCTGGTTACCATGGCGGCTTCGCCAACCCCCTGTGAACGCTCGCCATGGCCCTCGCCGCGCCCCCTGATCTGACCGACACCGATGTGCCCGTGCAACCGCTGGCGCGAACCTATCCGCGTGGTTTGTTCATTGAGCCGCACGAGCATGTCTGGGGGCAGTTGCTGTATGCGATGAGCGGGGTGATGTGGGTGGAAACCCCGCACGAAGCGCTGGTGGTGCCGCCGCAGCGGGCGGTGTGGTTGCCGCCGGGAGTGCCGCACGGGATTCGTGTGGTGTCGGATTTGCAGATGCGCAATATCTACTTGCGCCCGGCGGTGGCGGCGACCCTGGATGCGACGGTGCAGGTGATCGAAGTCGGTGGTCTGCTGCGCGAGTTGATCGTCGGACTGGTGGCGCAGGGCGATGACGGCGAGGCTGAGTATTACGAGGCGCTGGTCGGGCTGGCGTTGCTGGAGCTGCGCCGGGCCAGGCGGTCGCAGTTGAAGATTCCGCTGCCGGATGAGTCCGACCGGCGTCTGATGAATCTGTGTCAGGCCGTGATGGCCGCGCCATCGCTGGAGATCCCGTTCGAGCAGCATGCGGAAAACGCCGGGGCCAGCGTGCGTACGCTGGCGCGGTTGTTCAAGGACAGCCTCGGCATGGGCTTCGCCGAATGGCGGCGCCAGGTGCAGTTGGCGACGGCGGTGGCAGCGTTGATTCAGGGCGTGGCGGTGAGCGTCATTGCTCGCGAACTGGGTTATTCACCGAGCAGCTTCAGCGACATGTTTCGCCGAGAGCTGGGGGTAGCGCCTTCGCAATTTGCTGTGTAGGACAAATGTCTGATTTGTGAGATCCCTGTGGGAGCTGGCTTGCCAGCGATGGCGGCTTGGCATTCATCGGA
>NZ_WBRZ01000162.1:0-13007 GCF_008923895.1 Pseudomonas sp. GXM4 | reverse complement strand
AAGCGGTGGGCCAGCCAACATTGTTGTCGACCGGCGCTCCGTCTTCGCGAGCAGGCGCGCTCCCACAGGGTTGTAGCGTGCCGCTGGACTACCGGGTTACTGGCCCGGCACATCCTTGCGCAATTTCACCGGATCCTGTTGCTGTCTCTTCTTGGCCATCGCGCCGCGCAGTTTGATGTTGATCGCTTCCACCGCCAGCGAGAACGCCATGGCGAAGTAGACGTAGCCTTTTGGCACGTGCACGTCGAACGATTCGGCGATCAGCACGGTACCGACCACCAGCAGGAAGGACAGCGCGAGCATTTTCAGCGACGGGTGCTTGTCGATGAATTCGCTGATCTTGCCCGACGCCAGCATCATCACCAGCACTGCCACGACGATCGCCGCGACCATGACCGGAACGTGGGAGACCATGCCGACGGCAGTGATCACCGAGTCCAGCGAGAAGACGATATCGATGATCGCGATCTGGATGATGGTGTAGAGGAAGTTGCCGCCCTTGCCCGATGGCGCGTCGTCGCTTTCATCTTCACCTTCCAGCGCGTGGTACATCTCCTGCGAGCTTTTCCACAGCAGGAACAGGCCACCGAAGAACAGGATCAGGTCGCGGCCGGAAATGCCCTGGCCGAACACTTCGAACAGGTCGGCAGTGAGGCGCATGACCCAGGTGATCGACAGCAGCAACAGGATCCGCGTGATCATGGCCAAGCCAAGACCGAAGATCCGCGTGCGCTGCTGCATGTGTTTCGGCATGCGGCTGACCAGGATCGAAATCATGATGATGTTATCGATACCGAGGACGATTTCCAGGGCGGTCAGGGTAAAGAAGGCAACCCAGATTTCGGGGTTGGTCAGCCAATCCATGTGTATTCCTTTGAGCAATTGTTGAACCGAAAAAGGTCCGGGCTTCAAACCGCGAAGCCGGGACCCGTAACGGTGAGTCTTGGGCTTATAGAGTGCTGAACATCGGGAAAGTCCCCAACAGCAGTGCAGCAATCAGAATGCAGATACACACCAGGATCGCCCATTTCAGGGTGAAACGCTGGTGATCACCGAAATCGATGCCGGCCAGCGCCACCAACAGATAGGTCGACGGCACCAACGGGCTCAGCAAGTGGACGGGCTGGCCGACGATCGAGGCACGGGCCATTTCCACCGCAGTGATCCCATAGTGGCTGGCCGCTTCGGTCAGCACCGGCAATACACCGTAATAGAACGCATCGTTGGACATGAAGAAGGTGAACGGCATGCTCACCAGTGCCGTGATCACCGCCAGGTACGGGCCGAGGAAATCCGGAATCACCGCCAACAGGCTCTTCGACATCGCATCGACCATGCCGGTGCCCGACAGGATACCGGTGAAGATACCCGCCGCAAAGATCAGCCCGACCACTGCCAGCACGCTGCCGGAATGCGCGGCGACGCGATCCTTCTGCATTTGCAGGCATGGGTAGTTGACGATCATGGCGATACTGAACGCCACCATGAACAGCACCGGCAGCGGCAACAGGCCACCGATCAGCGTGCACATCAGGCCGAAAGTCAGTGCGGCGTTGAACCAGATCAGCTTCGGACGGCGTGCGTCAGGGAATTGCGAGACGCTGATTTCACTGTGATCGATCTCGTCGCCGACCAGATGCAGCTCGCCGAGACGGGCACGCTCACGCTTGCCGTAGAAGTAGGCAATCACCAGGATCGCCACGACACCGGCGGCCATGGCCGGGATCATCGGTACGAAAATGTCCGACGGATCGACATGCAGAGCACTCGCCGCGCGGGCGGTCGGGCCGCCCCACGGGGTCATGTTCATTACGCCACCGGCGAGGATGATCAGACCGGCCATGATCCGCGGGCTCATGCCGATGCGGCTGTACAGCGGCAGCATGGCGGCCACGCAGATCATGTAAGTGGTCGCGCCGTCACCATCGAGGGAAACGACGAGCGCCAGAACGGCGGTGCCGACCGAAACTTTCAACGGGTCGCCCTTGACCAGTTTGAGGATCTTGCGCACGGCCGGGTCGAACAGGCCGGAGTCGATCATCAGGGCGAAATACAGAATGGCGAACATCAGCATCACGCCGGTCGGCGCCAGTTTGGTGATGCCTTCGAGCATCATCGGGCCGATTTTCGGCGCGAAACCACCGAACAGCGCGAACAGGATCGGGATGATGATCAGGGCGATCAGCGCGGACAGGCGCTTGGTCATGATCAGGAACATGAACGTGATGACCATGGCGAAGCCAAGGAAAGTCAGCATGGGAATACTCCAGGCGTAGCGCGGCTAATGGAATGAGCGGATCGGGCGGGATCAGCGCAGAACGGCAGGCGCGAGGCGTACGGGTGGAGTGACCAGCAGGAAGCGGAAGAAACGGCGGGTTGCAGAAGACATCAGAATCACCATTGTTGTTGTTAATTGGGCCGGGCCTGTGGAAAAAACACAGGGCTTGGGCCAACCGGTCTGTTGCCGGGAGTGGGGCGATCCTAATCGGGGAAGCTTTCAGCTACCTTTCGGGCGCGAAAGCGATGAATGAATGGTCAACCGGCGGTCGGATGCAACGACAGCCAATGAATGCGGGCCGAGAAGCGATGCGAGGGAACGGACAGACAACGCTGGCTGGCAGTCTGGACATATTCGTTATCAGTTCGTCCAAGCACCTGGTTAAAAAATCGACAGATCCAGCGGCCGCACCGCGCCCATCCAGATCGCATGTTCGGTGTGGTCGAGCAAGTCGTCGCCCGTGTCCGGATGCAGGAACACCACCAGGCCTTTGCGGTTGAGCGCCAGCCATGGCAGCACCTCGCCGATCAGCTCGGGACCGAAAGCCAGTTGGCAGCTCCAGTCGGGGTGCGGCCCCACCGGGCGTTCGTGCACGCGACCCATTTTCAGCGCAAACAACTGCGCGGCCTGTTCGCACAAGGCCCGCGCCTGGTCGATGGTTTGCGCGTCGAAATAGACATGCGCGTGATAGCCCTTGATCCCTTGCATCGTGTCGCCTCTCAATCGGTTCGAACCCTTGGCTGTTTCCACCGTCACAGGTCATATAGGACAACTATAAGGAAAACAGCCATGAAAAATGCCGAGACCCCAGTGGTCAAAGTGGTGCTTTATGGTGCCATGGCCAGCCTGGGCGGCGCATTGATGGCTGAATTGCTGCGTCGCCAACACGAAGTCATCGCCATCCTCGACGATCTCACCGCACTCGCGCCGCGTCCGGGGTTGCGCACCAAGACCGGCGATCTGTTCGATGCCGAGCGGGTCAATCAAAGCGTCGCCGGCAGCTCGGCGGTGATCTGCCTGCTGGACGCGCCGGGGTTGCCGTTCAGCAGCGACCACGTTGAGCGCTCGGTGACGCTGGGGCCGGTGGAACAAGTGCTGGCAGTCGACGCCTTGGTCGAAGGTTTGCAACTGGCCAGCGTGCCGCGCCTGTTTCTGGTCGGCAACTTCGGTGTGCTCGACGAGCCGGAAAATGACGAGCGTCTGCAACGTCACGCTGCCGAAGAAATCCTCGAGGCGGTACAAAGCAGCTCACTGCGCTGGACCCTGGTCAATGCGCCGCATGGCGTGGCCGGGTTGACCATCGAGCACTTCAGTCAGGTCGGCGGCAATCTCGAACCTGGACTGGCCGAACCGCTGGAGCGCCTGAACCGTGTCGCGGTGGGCATCGCCGATGAGCTGCGGTTGAATCTGCATGTGGGGCAGCATGTGAATTTTGTGGCGGCTTCCGATTCGTAAAAGATCGTCCGACGGCTCGGGCCGCGATCGGATGATTTTTTGCTCTTCACACCGCAATCGAGGGCAGGGCCAGACCGTTAAGCGATTCGGCACTGCTGGCCTGTTCCGCCATTAACCAATCAACAAATTCCTGAATCAACGCACCCCGACGTTTGCGTTGCGGCAAAACCACGTAATACCCCAGCCGCGACAGCGTGGTTTGCGCCAGCGGCCGGCACAGCAAACCCTGCACCAGCAAGTTATCCACAAGGTGCCGCCAGCCAATCGCCACGCCTTGTCCGCCAATCGCCGCCTGAATCAGCAAGGTGTAATTGTCGAAGCGCAATTGCCCCGGCGCTGGCGGCGTAGTCAGGCCCAATTGACGAAACAAGCCACTCCAGTCGAACCAGTTGCTGCTGTTTTCGCCGCGCAGGTGCAGCAGCGGAAATTCCAGCAGGGCCTGCGCGGGCAACGGCAGTGACCGCTCCTTGAGCAGCAGCGGGCTGCACACCGGGAACACTTCTTCGCTGAACAGCCAGTGGCTCTCACCCTGCTTGAATCGACCATCGCCAAACAGGATCGCCACGTCGATGTCGGTGCGCAGCATGTTGTGGTTGCGCTCGCTGGTGACCAGGCTGACATCGATATGCGGATTGGCCTCATGGAAGCGATGCAGGCGCGGCATCAGCCAATAAGCGGCGAAAGCGAAATCCGTGGCCACTTGCAGCACTTCATGTTGCTGCTGAGTGCTGATTGCGCTCAATCCTGCGTCGATATTCTGCAAACCGAGGGTAACTTGCTCGAACAGCAGGGCGCCAACCTCTGTCAACTCGATACCCCGGTAAATCCGGTCGAACAGGCGCGTACCGAGCTGCTCTTCCAGACGTTTCATTTGCTGGCTGATCGCCGGCTGCGTGGTGCCAAGCTCCACCGCAGCAGCGGTAAAACTGCGATGGCGGGCCGCCGCTTCAAAAGCGCGCAGCAGATCGAGGGAGAGGTCACCGAGGGCGTCATACATAAGCTGTACTTATCCTAGTCATTGTCCGGCGCGGGCTTTACCGGAACAGGCATGGAATCCATGCTCGATCGCAGCACTCTCGCATAAATATTCAACATGGAATGCCGCGATCACATGAAGCGCAAGAACATTCTTTTCATCATGGCCGATCAAATGGCCGCGCCAATGTTGCCGTTCTACGGCCCATCGCCGATCAAACTGCCGAATCTGTCCCGCCTCGCCGCCCAAGGCGTGGTGTTCGATGCTGCCTATTGCAACAGCCCGCTGTGCGCGCCGTCGCGCTTCACCCTGGTCAGTGGGCAGTTGCCGAGCAAGATCGGCGCCTACGACAACGCGGCCGATTTTCCCGCCGACATTCCGACTTACGCGCATTACCTGCGGCGTCTGGGCTACCGCACCGCGCTGTCGGGCAAGATGCATTTCTGCGGGCCGGACCAGCTCCACGGCTACGAGGAACGCTTGACCAGCGACATCTACCCGGCCGATTACGGTTGGGCGGTGAACTGGGACGAGCCGGATGTGCGGCCGAGCTGGTATCACAATATGTCTTCGGTGCTGCAAGCCGGGCCGTGCGTGCGCACCAATCAGCTGGATTTCGACGAAGAGGTGGTGTTCAAGGCGCAGCAGTATCTGTTCGATCACATCCGCGAGGACGGCGAGCAACCGTTCTGCCTGACTGTGTCGATGACCCACCCGCACGATCCGTACACGATTCCCAAGGCTTTCTGGGATCTGTATGACGATGCTGATATTCCGTTGCCTACAGCCTTGAACCAGGACCAACTCGATCCGCACTCGCAACGTCTGCTCAAGGTTTACGACCTGTGGGACAAGCCGCTGCCTGTGGATAAAATCCGCGATGCCCGTCGCGCCTACTTCGGTGCTTGCAGTTATATCGACGACAATGTCGGCAAACTGCTGCAAACACTTGAGGAAACCGGGCTGATCGACGACACCGTCATCGTCTTCTCCGGTGACCATGGCGACATGCTCGGCGAGAAGGGCCTCTGGTACAAAATGCACTGGTTCGAGATGGCCGCGCGGGTGCCGCTGCTGATCAGCGCACCGGGACAATTCGAGGCGGGCCGGGTCAGCGCCGCGGTTTCCACCGCAGACTTGCTGCCGACGTTCGTGGATCTGGCCGGTGGCACGCTTGAGCCGGGCCTGCCGCTGGACGGCCGTTCCTTGCTGCCGCACCTGCAAGGGCAGGGCGGGCATGACGAGGTGTTCGGCGAATACATGGCCGAAGGCACTGTGAGCCCGCTGATGATGATCCGCCGCGGCGCCTACAAATTTATCTACAGCGAAAGCGACCCGTGCCTACTCTTCGATGTGGATAACGATCCGCGCGAAGAAGAGGAACTAAGCCAATCGCCGCAACATCGTCAGCTGTTCGAAGACTTTCTCGCTGAAGCGCGGGCCAAGTGGGACATTCCGGCGATCCATCGGGACGTACTGGCCAGCCAGCGCCGACGCCGTTTCGTCGCCGATGCGTTAACCATCGGCAAGCTGAAGAGCTGGGATCACCAGCCGCTGGTCGATGCCAGTCAGCAGTACATGCGCAACCACATCGACCTTGATGATCTGGAGCGCAAGGCCCGTTATCCACAACCCTGCCAAAACCAATAACGTTAAGGGGAAGTCCATGCGCAAGTTATCCACAGCTGTCACCGTTGGCCTGATCGCATTGAGCAGCGCCTCGGCCTTCGCCGAGCAAAGTTGCGAAACCGTGAAGATGGCCGATCCGGGCTGGAGCGACATCGCCGCGACCAATGCCATCACCGGATTTCTGCTCGACGGCATGGGCTACAAGGCCAAGGTCGACACCCTCGCGGTGCCGATCACCTTCGGCGGCTTGAAGGATGGCCAGGTGGACGTGTTCCTCGGCAACTGGATGCCGGCGCAGCAGGGCTTCTATGACAAGTTCGTCGCCACCGGTGATGTGACGCAATTGGCGAAAAACCTCGAAGGCACTGAATTCACTCTCGCCGTCCCCGACTATGTCTGGGAGGCGGGTGTGCATGATTTTGCCGACCTGAACAAATTCGCCGACAAGTTCGACAAGAAAATCTACGGCATCGGATCAGGCGCGCCGGCGAACATTTCGTTGCAGGAGATCATCAAGAAGAATGACTTCAACATGGGCCAGTGGAAGCTGATCGAGTCCAGCGAACAGGCGATGCTCGCCGAAGTGTCGCGGGCGGTGAAGAAACAGAAATTCGTCACCTTCCTCGGCTGGACCCCGCACCCGATGAACGTGCAACTGAAAATGCGTTACCTGAAGGGCGGCGAAAAATACTTCGGCGACACTGGCAACGTTTTCACCCTGACCCGCAAGGGCTACGCCGAGGCCTGCCCGAATGTGGGCAAGTTGCTGACCAATCTGTCGTTCACTCAGGACATGGAGAACAGCATCATGGCCGAGGTGGTGAACAAGAAGGTCAGCAATGCCGAAGCGGCGAAGGCGTGGATCAAAGCCAATCCGGCGGTGCTGGACAAGTGGCTGGATGGGGTGAAGACCGTGGATGGCAAGGATGCGTTGGTGGCGGTGAAGGCCAAGCTTTGATCTCAGGGTTGCTGGAATAGCGTTCGGCTGGAGATTTTTTCCCCCTCACCCCAGCCCTCTCCCCCAAGGGGGCGAGGGGGAAAGGGAGCCGATCGCTGTTGAATCAAAACTTGCGTTCAACGCCGAAATCGCAGGTCGGTGAATCTTCAACAAACAGCTCGGTCAGTCCCCTCTCCCTCAGGGAGAGGGCTAGGGTGAGGGGCTTTTACACCTGACACCCTGATAACCTTGAACAAAACCCCAACCGCGAGGACCCATGGCCTTCCCCAGCCGCCATTCACTTTTTCCTTTCCTGAGCTGGTTGCCACGGCAAACCCGCGCCAGCGTCGGGCGGGACCTGATCGTCGGCCTCAGCGGTGCGATTCTCGCCTTACCCCAGTCGATTGCCTACGCACTGATCGCCGGGCTGCCACCGGAATACGGGCTGTACGCCGCAATCATTCCGGTATTGATCGCCTGCCTGTGGGGTTCGTCATGGCATTTGATCTGCGGCCCGACGGCGGCGATTTCCATCGTGCTGTACGCCAGCGTCAGCCCGCTCGCGGTGCCGGCTTCCGAGGACTACATCACTCTGATCCTGCTGCTGACGTTCCTCGCCGGGATTTTCCAATGGTTGCTCGGCTTGCTGCGCTTCGGCGCGCTGGTGAATTTCGTTTCGCATTCGGTAGTGCTCGGCTTCACCCTCGGTGCCGCCGTGGTGATCGCCATCGGGCAATTGCCCAATCTGCTCGGGCTGGATTTGCCGGCCAACACCACAGCGCTCGCCAGCCTGATGGATCTGCTGCGACATCTGGGGGCTGTGGATAAGCCTTCGCTGATGCTCGGCGTCGCCACGGTAATCGTCGGCGTGGCCCTGAAAAAACTCCTGCCGCGCTGGCCGACGCTGTTGCTCACGCTGGTGCTGGCCAGTCTGCTGGTATGGATCTGGCCGGCGATGTTCGGCCATGTGCATCTGGTCAGCGCTTTCGTCGGACGCCTGCCGCCGCTGAGCGCCTTGCCGCTGGATCTGGAGGTGATCCTGCGCCTGCTGCCGAGCGCGGTGGCGGTGGGCATGCTCGGGCTGGTCACCAGTCTGTCGATCGCCCGTTCGATATCGGCGCGCTCGCAACAGTTGCTCGACGCCAATCAGGAAGTCCGCGCACAGGGTCTGTCGAACATCGTCGGTGCGTTCTTTTCCGGGTCGCTCTCAGCCGGATCGTTTACCCGCTCAGGTCTGAGTTACGAGGCGGGTGCCTGCTCGCCACTGGCCGGAGTGTTTTCGGCGATCTGGGTGGCGCTGTTCGCGGTGTTCGGCGCAGGGCTGATCGCGCATATTCCGATCCCCGCCATGGCCGGCAGCATCCTGTTGATTGCCTGGGGTCTGGTCGATCACCGGGGCATTCGCGCTTTGCTGCGGGTCAGCCGCGCCGAGTTCGTGGTGATGGCCCTGACCTGTCTCGCGACCTTGCTGCTGGAATTGCAGACGGCGATTTACGCCGGGGTGCTGGCGTCGTTGTTCTTTTACCTCAAGCGCACCTCGCAACCACGGGTGCAGCATTGGCGCGACGGTGACGACGACGTGCTGCGCGTGGGCGGTTCGATCTTTTTCGGCGCCAGCCATTACCTGCAAGTACGCCTGCAACGCCTGCATGGCGCGCGGGTGGTAATCGAGGCACAGCAGATCAACTTCATCGATTATTCAGGGGTAGAGATGCTGCATCAGGAAGCGCGACGCCTGCTGGGCCAGGGTCGCAGCCTGACCTTACGCCGGGCGCGGTCGCCGGTGGTGGAGGAGTTGAGGAAGCTGGAGGGGGCGGAGAAGTGCCCAATCAGGTTTGAGGATTGATCTGATATCGCGGTGGTGATGCGATTCGCGAGCAGGCTCGCTCCCACATTGATCGTATTTCAATGTGGGAGCAAAGCTTAAAGGGCCAGTTGGCGGCGCAGCTCGGCGAGTACCGGCGCGGTATCCGGGCGTACGCCACGCCACAGCCAGAACGCCTCCGCCGCCTGCTCGGCGAGCATGCCCAGACCATCCATCGCCAGCGCCGCGCCGTGCTCAGTGGCCCAGCGGCAAAACGCGGTCGGTTCCTTGCCGTACATCATGTCGTAGCACAGCGTCTGGCCTGGCTCGATCAGGCTTGGCGCAATCGGCGGCACGTCACCGGTCAGGCTGGCGGAGGTAGCGTTGATGATCACGTCCACCGGTTCGCGCAGCCAGTCGAAACCACTGGCCGACACCGGCCCGAGGTCGCAGAACAACTCGGCCAGCAGTTCAGCCTTGTCCACGGTGCGATTGGCGATGATCACCGAGGCCGGCTTCTCCGCCAGCAATGGCTCCAGCGCACCGCGCACCGCGCCGCCAGCGCCGAGCAAAAGGATGCGCTTACCGGTCAGGCTGAACCCGGCATTCACCGTCAGATCGCGGACCAGGCCTGCGCCATCGGTGTTGTCGCCGAGCAGTGAGCCATCGTCCAGTTTGCTCAAGGTGTTCACCGCACCGGCGCGCTGCGCGCGGGCGGTCAGGCTGTCGGCCAGACGGTAGGCGTCTTCCTTGAACGGCACCGTCACATTGGCGCCGCGGCCTTCGCGAAAGAATGCCGTGGCGCAGCCGGTAAAATCATCCAGCGGCGCGAGCAGCGTGCTGTAGTCGAGGCGCTGGCCGGTCTGTTCGGCGAACAACTGGTGAATCATCGGCGACTTGCTGTGGCCAATCGGATTACCGAAAACAACGTAACGATCCATCACCCGTCCTCAGGCCTCGGCCAGCCAGTCACGATCCTGCAGGAAATACTCGGTCAGAAGCGCTTCTGCGCTGCCCGGCTCGGCCTTCCAGTCATAACCCCAGCGCACTTGCGGCGGCAGCGACATCAGAATCGATTCAGTGCGGCCACCCGATTGCAGACCGAACAGCGTGCCACGGTCGTAAACCAGGTTGAATTCGACGTAGCGGCCACGGCGGAATTCCTGGAATTCGCGCTGCTGTGCGGTGAACGCGTCATTCTTGCGCCGCTGCACGATCGGCAGGTAGGCCTCGATGTAGGCGTCGCCGATGGCGCGCATGAAGGCGAAACTGGTGTCGAAGTCCCACTCGTTCAGATCGTCGAAGAACAGACCGCCAATGCCGCGCGGCTCATGACGATGCTTGATATGGAAATAGGTGTCGCACCAGGCCTTGTAACGCGGATAGACGTCCGCACCAAACGGCGCACAGGCTTGCTCGGCGACGCGGTGCCAATGAATGCAATCTTCCTCAACGCCGTAATACGGGGTCAGGTCGAAACCGCCGCCAAACCACCAGACCGGTTCTTCGCCTTCTTTTTCAGCAATGAAAAAACGCACGTTGGCGTGGGAGGTCGGCACATGCGGGTTGTGCGGGTGGATCACCAGCGACACGCCGAGCGCCTCGAAACCACGCCCGGCCAGTTCCGGCCGATGGGCACTGGCCGACGGCGGCAGGCCGCTGCCGAACACGTGGGAAAAGTTGACCCCGCCCTTTTCGATCAGCGTGCCGTTTTCCAGCACGCGGGTGCGCCCGCCACCGCCCGCCGGCCGGGTCCAGGCGTCTTCGACGAAGCATTTGCCGCCGTCTTCGGTTTCCAGTGCAGCGCAGATGCGGTCTTGCAGATCGAGCAGATAGGCCTTTACGGCGTCGGTGCGGGTCGTCATGGCTTCACCTTGAATCGGGCGGCGCCCCGGCAGGCGGGCGGCGCAAATGGGCGCGTAGCATACCATCGCAGACCGGCGCGCCGCAGTTGACGAAGATCAAGCAGGGGAGTTGGATAGAGGGCTTAGCAACGACCCAAGGAGAGCAGGCAGATGGCAAAGCGTATCCAGTTCCGCGCCCACGGCGGTCCCGAAGTGCTCGAGTATGTTGACTACGAACCCGCTGCGCCCGGGCCGAATCAGGTGCGCGTGGCCAACCAGGCGATCGGCCTGAACTTCATCGACACCTATTACCGCAGCGGCCTCTATGCGCCACCCGCGTTGCCGTCCGGCCTGGGTTCGGAAGGCGCCGGCACGGTCGAAGCGGTGGGCAGCGAAGTCACCCGGTTCAAGGTCGGCGATCGTGTGGCATACGGCAGCGGCCCGCTCGGCGCCTACAGCCAGCTGCATGTTCTGCCGCAGGACAATCTGGTGCACCTGCCCGATGAAATCAGTTTCGAAACCGCCGCCGGGGTCATGCTCAAGGGCCTGACCGTGCAATACCTGCTGCGCCAGACCTACCCACTGCAGGGCGGTGAAACCATTCTGTTCCACGCCGCAGCCGGTGGCGTCGGCTCGCTGGCCTGCCAATGGGCCAAAGCGCTGGGCGTGAAGCTGATCGGCACCGTCAGCTCGAAGGAGAAAGCCGAGCTGGCCAAAGCCAACGGCGCCTGGGCGACCATCGACTACAGCCATGAAAACGTTGCCGAGCGCGTGCTGGCGCTGACTGACGGCAAGAAAGTCCCGGTGGTGTATGACGGCGTCGGCAAGGACACTTGGCTCACATCCCTGGACAGCGTCGCACCTCGGGGCCTGGTCGTGAGTTTCGGCAATGCTTCGGGCGCGGTCGACGGCGTCAATCTGGGCATTCTCGCCGCCAAGGGCTCGTTGTACGTCACCCGGCCTACGCTGGCGACCTACGCCAACAACGCCGAGAACCTGCAACGCATGGCCGACGAGCTGTTCGAGATGATCATCAGCGGCAAGCTGAAGGTCGACATCAGCCAGCGCCATGCACTGGCGGATGCGGCGAAAGCACAAACCGAACTGTCGGCACGGCGCACGACCGGTTCCACCATTCTGCTGCCATAACGCCTCAAGTTGATACTCGGCGAACTCTTCCATGAGTTCGCCGAGTATCTTTCAGCTATATCAAGTACATCTTGCGGTGAAGTTTCTTCGCCGCTGGTCTACGACCGGCAAACTTCCTGCGCAACTTCTTCGATTCATATACGAGCCATTTCTCAGCCCACTCTTCAATCACTGGCGGATCAATACTGACGGTTAAAAACATCACGATACTCCGGCTGATGCGCGTTCATGTTCACAGGCTGATCCAGGGCCATCAGGATTTGCCGCCATTCGGCGGATAACAGCCAATAATCGCCCCGGGCACGCTGCTCGATATGCATTGCCTGCGAAGCGATCGGTGTCAGGCCGAAGCGCTGATACAGTTGCCGCTGTGGCGATCTGCACAAGGCCGTCACCCCGTGATATCCGCGATCGATCGCCCATTCCGCAGCGGTGGCAAGCAGACCATTGACCGACACCGGCCGGTGCTGCTGGGAATGGGTGATCAGACGGCTGAACTCGACGTGGCGCGCCAATGCCACAGTGGGAGACACATGATGCTGCGCCAGTGAAGCCCATTCGAAGGGCGCCGGAGTTGCCCGCAGCACCGCAATAAGCTGATCACGCTGATACAACAGAAAGTGCGTGCTGCGTGAGGTGATCGCCAGTCGAGTTTCCAGCGCCCGGGCTCTGGAGGTGAGCATGTAATGCTGCAATCGCAGGCGAAACTGTCGATTGATGAAGCGTTCAAATTCCCCGGCATCCGATCCTGCCTCAAGAATGGCTACACGATAGTCGGCCTGTTGATTCTTGAGTGTCTCCTGAAAGCCCTGCAGATAATCCTTGAGGTGTAAATCCGTAATATCCATTACTTCTCCGCAGCCATTAATATTTCGAAGTTGCTTCAAGCACATTGAAAGAATGGATGCTTTTGGAAATCTCGCCACTGCACGCGT
>NZ_WBRZ01000161.1:0-13047 GCF_008923895.1 Pseudomonas sp. GXM4 | reverse complement strand
AGACCCCGACCGTTCAGTAAGACGGTTCAGCAATACCCCAGGTGGGAGCGAGCCTGCTCGCGAAAGCGGTCTGTCAGACACATCAATGTTGACTGACACTCCGTAATCGCGAGCAGGCTCGCTCCCACATTTGTTTTGCGGCGTTACTTGAAGTCGTTCTGCCGCCACGCTTCGTACACGGCGACCGCCACGGTGTTGGACAGGTTCAGGCTGCGGCAGCCTTCGCGCATCGGCAGGCGCAGGCGCTGTTCGGCGGGCAGGGCGTCGAGCACGTCCGCTGGCAGGCCACGGCTTTCCGGGCCGAACAGAAACGCATCGCCGGGCACGAACGCGGCATCATGGAACGGCCGCGAACCCTTGGTGGTGAAGGCGAACACGCGGGGGTTGCCCAGGCTTTCCAGACAACTGGCCAGATCAGCGTGACGCTGCAACGTGGCATATTCGTGGTAGTCGAGACCGGCACGGCGCAGGCGCTTGTCGTCCATCTCGAAACCCAGTGGTTCGATCAAATGCAGGTGGCAGCCGCTGTTGGCGCACAGCCTGATAACGTTGCCGGTGTTCGGCGGAATTTCTGGTTGAAAAAGGATGACGTGAAACATGCACGGCTCCGAAGGTAAAGATGAGCGGCATTCTACGCCGCCTGTGGACAACCGTTCGAAACTATTCCCGCGCGTCATCGGCTCGCTGGCGATTGTCGGCTTGATGATCGGCTTGATGATCGGCCGGCTGACCACGCCGGATCCGAGCGTGCTGGAGCAGGTCGAGGTTACCGATGGCGGCCTGGTGGTGTGGTTCAACAATGAGCCGAAGCTGCACGGCGAGATCATCGACGGCACCGTCGCGCTGCTGTTTCAGGCCGAAGGTCGACCGCAGAAAGGCCAGCTCAGGCTCAACGGCAAGGACGTCAACTGGCGCACGCGCAAGAGTGATGGCGGATTGTTGCTGACGGTGCTGGCAGCGCGTCCGTTGCGGGGCGACTGGGTCGGCAGCGAGGTCGATGATCGCTGGCGACTGGAGATCCGTTTGAGCGAGCCCTAGCGGCACTTCTTCATCACTGGGGCGCGCTCCCACACTTTTTGAGGTCGTTTCCCACTGCGACCGTCTTCCTTTCCCATCTCCAGCACGTGTTGATGCACGTTATCGTTCGCTTCTTCAAACGGCAGGATGCCGAAACCCGTCGTCCCCTTGCAGGAATGCAGGGGGGCGTCTTTTTCAAGGATGAAAATATGCCAGTCAAACCCCCTCGCGGTGGCGGTACCCACGTGGACGCCTCGGGCAGCCCGCATCGGTCTGCGGACGTGGACACTTCGCTCCCCGGCCACTTGGGTCGCACAGGCGTCGATGTGGATATTGCTCAGCACCATTTGCTGCCGCGCGCCGGATCATCCACCGACGCCACCCTGGATGCCGTGCCCCCCGCCGCGGCCGTTGTAGTTCGCGCAATCGCGGAGGGTATTGGCCCGACCGCCAGCCAGCCTTCGCTGGACAATTACGTCACCAACGCCCGAGCGATACTTCCACAGGTCAACAGCGAAGGTTTGCGGGTGATCAGTCGGCGAACCTACGCAGACCTGGCCAACGGTGACCTGGTGCCTGTCGCCGTGGATCCTGCGACGGGTTTGTACCGAGCCCGGCGGCCAAGCGAGTTGCTCCCTTCCGGCCCGGTGATGCTGCGCGATGTGGACAGCGGACTTTGGTATGCGCGTGAAGTCGCGGGGCCAACTACCCGGGAACAGATCCGCACCTACCTTCCCGACGCGACCGACGAGGACGCGGATGCCTTCATCGCCCGGTTTGATGACAAGGACGTGGCAGAGCTTGAGCTCAAGCATATCCAGCTTGGGCTTGCGCTATTGGACTCGACGGATTTTGACCTGCCGATCAGTCGAGGTTCCATTTCATCGGACAACGAGTTTCATGAGGCGCGAAATATGTGGGCGACGTTTCGCCAGTTGTACCGATGGCAAGGCCAGCCCGAGCAGCGCGTCTACCGTGATGGGCGGCTCGTGGGCTTCAAGCTGGAAATCGATCTGACGATTTGGCCAGTTGCAAAGCCGCTTTCCTTGAAGTTCGGCTCAGTGGTTTCTCTGACTTTAAGAGGCCGTGGCCGGCTGGATCCAGACGTGTTTTGCGCACAATTTCCCAACCTTGAAAGTCTGACGATTACCAGTCAGGAAATCGGAGTGCAAGGCCGGTTTCAAGGATGGGACGTGATTAATTGGGTGCATTCAAAATTCAGTCTGGATTCGCGCTTTGCCGAGCAATTGAAAAGATTCCCGCGTCTGCAAAGGCTGCACTTGCAGGACTGTGAATTGACGTCTGACTTTTCCGTACGAGGCCTTGCCAGGCTACATGAGCTATGGCTTTGCAATACATTCGAGGCCCCGGTGAATAGCCTCGACATGCAAATGCGGCATCAGGAGCAAGTCACCTTTTTGCAAGTGGCAGCTGACCTCAGAGGGATGACTGAACTGCGAGTGCTGGATCTGAGCCGCACCGGAATACACCTGCTGCCTTCCGGTCTTGAGGCCATCGACGTGGCGTCGAAGCTTGAAGTGTTGAGACTGGGGGGCAATCCGCTTGCGGACAGCCTTTCACTCGAAAACATGACCGCACTGCAGGAGCTGGATCTTTCCAACACACGATTGCAAAGATTTCCCGAGGGCATTACCGACAGGATTCCCGCAAAAGAATTGAATCTTGCGGACAATCACATCAGGTCGATTCCCGAATCCGTGGAGCTCAGAGCGGGCTTCAATCTCATCGGCAATCCGATCACGGACCCGGCCTCGCTACGGCGGTTGATACGAGCACGTGCCGAGACAGGCACCGATATCTGGCTTGGGCAGGAAAGCAGCGATGGGTCTGCCGATCTCTGGCTACGCAACGTGCCACAGGACCAGATAGCGGAAAAACAAGCGCTGTGGGACAGGCATAACGCCGCAATGCCCCTGGCAGTGACCGGCATTCTTCGTCGGCTGAGTCGAACGCCCGAGTTTCACGTCGAACGCCCGCTGCTGCAGCGGCGCGTGTGGTGGTTTCTGGAAATGTATGACAGAGCCGACGTCACCGAGCGGGCCAGGCTCGACGCCATTCTTCATACGGAAACGAGTCCCGGGAGGATGCTGGACCGGCTGGAGAATGAAATCCGCAGCTATGACGCAGGGCGACAGAATCAACCGCTGCACTCTCTGCCCAAGCGTCCCAAGTTCGAATAGGCGCAGAACGCATTGCGGTGTAAAAGCGGGAATCCCTGACCTGCCTGTATCAGGGTTCCCAAAAGCATGGGCTTCGCTTGCGGCGTCAGCCCGGTGTAAAGAGGGAACCCCCGGCCTGCCTGTACCAAGGATCCCAAAAGGGTGGACTCATCCGTTGCGGTCTGAGCCCGATGTAAAGAGGGGAATCCCCGGCCTGCCTGTACCAAGGTCCCCGAAACGGGTGGTGAAACGAATCACCTGAGATAGGTATTGCAGGGTGCGTGCCAGGTTTAAATTTGCTGAAACAAAAAACGCCTTGGGAACGCGAAAGCCCCGGAATACGGGGCTTTCGCTTATTTGAAGTCTGGAATTTTCAGCACTTTGCAACTGGGCGATGAGCATCGGGCTCTGCGCGATCCCGGGTCATCGTGCATTGATGCGGTGCATGCTGGCCCAAAAAGCTTCGTCGGAGCGCCGCCCGGAGCAGGCTCGCTCCCACAGAGGAGCGTATTCCAATTGTGGGAGCGAGCCTGCTCGCGAATGGGTTCAGCGCAGAACTGGAGACCTAACCCTCTTCCCCCTCATCATCATCCCCACCATCAACCTTCATCCCCAGTTCCTTGATCTTGCGCGTCAAGGTGTTTCGCCCCCAACCCAGCAGCACCGCCGCATCACGCCGACGTCCTGCGGTGTGCTTCAAAGCAGTCTCGATCATGATCCGCTCGAACGCCGGCACTGCGCTGTCGAGCAGGCTCGACTGGCCACGGGCCAAGGCCTGATCGGCCCACTGGCGCAGGGCCTGTTCCCAGTTGGTCACTGGCGCCGAATCCTGCGGCAGGTTGAGCAGTTCCGGTGGCAAGTCACTGATGTGCACTTCACGGCCGGAGGCCATGACGGTGATCCAGCGGCAGGTGTTCTCCAGCTGGCGCACGTTGCCCGGCCACGGCAGGTTTTTCAGGTATTCCTCGGTTTCGCTTTTCAGCAGCTTCGGCTCGACCGCCAGTTCCTGCGCGGCGCGGCTGAGGAAGTGCCGGGCGAGGGTCGGGATGTCTTCGCGACGATCCGACAGGCGCGGGATGTGGATGCGGATCACGTTGAGGCGGTGGAACAAGTCCTCGCGGAACTTGCCGGCGTGGACGAGGGTTTCCAGATTCTGGTGTGTCGCAGCGATGATGCGCACATCGACCTTGACCGGCACATGACCGCCGACGCGATAGAACTCGCCATCGGCCAGCACGCGCAACAGACGCGTCTGGGTGTCCGCCGGCATGTCGCCGATTTCATCGAGGAACAGCGTGCCGCCGTCGGCTTGTTCAAAGCGACCGCGACGCAGGTTTGCCGCGCCGGTGAACGCGCCTTTTTCGTGGCCGAACAGTTCCGATTCCATCAGATCCTTGGGAATCGCCGCCATGTTCAGGGCAATGAACGGCGAAGCCGCGCGTGGGCTGTGGCGGTGCAGGGCGTGGGCCACCAGTTCTTTACCGGTACCGGATTCGCCGTTGATCAGCACGGTGATGTTGGAGTGGCTCAGGCGCCCGATGGCACGAAACACTTCCTGCATCGCCGGCGCTTCGCCGATGATTTCCGGGGTGCGGGTCAGGGCTGGCACAACCTCCAGGCCTTGCTGTTCCTGGGCATGCTGGTTGGCGCGTTTGACCAGCGATACCGCCTCATCGACGTCGAAAGGCTTGGGCAGGTACTCGAAAGCACCGCCCTGATAGGAGGCGACAGCGCTGTCCAGATCGGAGTGAGCGGTCATGATGATGACCGGCAGCCGTGGGTGCTGTTCGCGAATCCGCGCCAGCAGATCCAGGCCACTGGCGCCCGGCATGCGGATATCGGAGATGATCACGTCCGGCTGCTGCCGGGCCAGACGACTCATCACGCCATCGGCGCTGTCGAAGCTCTGGGTGGTCATGCCTTCCTGCTGCAAGGCCTTTTCCAGGACCCAACGGATAGAACGGTCGTCATCGACGATCCACACGGTTTCACTACGGCTCATGTCGATGTGGCTCCTTGTTCCAGTGGCAGGAAGATCGAGAAGGTGGTGTGGCCTGGATGGCTCTCGCACTCGATCAGGCCCTGGTGCTGACTGATGATGTTCTGGGTAATGGCCAGGCCCAGCCCGGTACCGTCCGGGCGGCCGCTGACCATGGGAAAGAAAATGGTTTCCTGCAGTTCCGCCGGGATGCCCGGGCCGTTGTCGATGATCTCGATCTTGGTCACCAGACGATGGCGGATGTGGCCGATGGTGAACTGGCGCATGGCGCGGGTGCGCAGGCTGATGCGGCCCAGGCGCAGCTCGTTCTGGCTGCTGATCGCCTGCATCGCGTTGCGCACGATGTTCAACACCGCCTGAATCATTTGCTCGCGGTCGATCAGGACGTCGGGAATGCTCGGGTCGTAATCACGCACCAGGGTGATGCAGCCCTGGCTTTCGGCCTCGACCAGATGGCAGACGCGTTCGAGCACTTCGTGGACGTTGCACATGGCCAGCGACGGCAGTTTGTTCGAGCCGAGCATGCGATCGACCAGGTTGCGCAGGCGGTCGGCCTCTTCGATGATCACATTGGTGTAATCGCGCAGGCTGTCTTCCGGTAGCTCGCGGGCGAGCAATTGCGCCGCGCCACGGATGCCGCCGAGGGGGTTCTTGATCTCGTGGGCGAGGCCGCGCACCAGCATCTTGCTGGTTTCCTGCTTGGACAGCTGGGCCTCTTCCTTGGTGATCCGCAACAGGCGATCACGCGGGTGCACTTCAAGCAAAAGCAAAGTCTCGCCGTTGCTGAGGATTGGCGTGACCGCATAATCCACGGTCAGCGTCTGGCCGGTGAGGGCGGTGAGCATCGCTTCACGCTTGGTGAAAGGGTGCGCCTGCTCCACCGCCTGACGCAGGGAATTGAGCGCCTCGGGGGATTCGGTGAACAGCTCGCTGATGAACTGGCCGTGACTGCGCTGACCGCTGACCGCCAACAGCATTTCCGCCGCCGGGTTCATGTACTCCAAGCGCAGCTCGGCGTCGAGCAGGATGGTCGCCGTGGTCAGGTTGTCGAGCAGCAAACGGTGAATAGCGTCGCTTATGGTCATCTGGACCCCTTTTGGAGCAAGGCGTGCGCGAGAACAAAGCGCTGATGTCGGGAAAATGCAAAAACCAAACCAAGGCTCCGAAAAGAAGCGTTTGAGCCCTGAAACAGGCGTTTGACGCGCGTTTGTATGGCACGAAGCCAGCTCAAACGGGAAGTTTCGAACCAAAATGGGTTGGGTTGTGGGCGAGATGCAGTTTAGTGCACCAATAGAGTGCGCGCGGCTGGTGGGGTTAAAAGAAGCGCAGGAATGGATTTTTCGGCTCTTCAGGTTTGTCCTTGAGCGGACATTCCGGGCGCACGCCGTAATCGTCGGCGACACAGGGTTTGACCTGACGTTTCTGCGCCAGGGAAATGCGCAGCATGTGGAACGGCTGATTGGCGGTGCGTTCCACGGTACGCCCGGCGGCGTCGAGGATTTCGATCGAAAGGCTGTGGCTGCCGCGATCGATATTGCTCAGCGCAAATACCGGGCTGACGCCGGGCTCGCCAGTGGCCTTGCCATCCAGCAGCAAGCGATAACGATGGCCGCTTTGCAGGCCGGGCTCGCTGGTGACGCTGACGATCAGCTCGCCGGCGCTGTTGCGCAAAGTAGCATCGGGCTCCGGGATCAGAATGCGCAGCATGTCGTAGCGAAAGGGCGTTGGTTCGGCGGATTTTTTCGCTGTGGTGATCGGCGCTGCGGTGTTGGCAGGGACCGCCATGCGATTGCTCGTCGCGATCGGCACTCGCTTGGCGTTGGCGCGTGGCTGGTCGGTATAGACGCGGTTGCCCTGTGCGTCGATGTAGGTAAAGACCTCCGCCGAGGCGGACGTCGACATCAACACCAGGATGAGTGCCAGCCCCGCGCGAATCACGGCGTATGCACCCGTTGCACGGTGAAGACCGCTGCCGGGCTCTGTTGAACGACGGTCTGGCCGTCGATCACTTGCACGGCCAGGCGATGCTCGCCGCGATCGATGTTGATCAATTGCAGAACCGGCACGTTGCTCGGCTGGCCATAGGGCCGGTCGTCGAGTAGCAGCCTTAATTGATTCGGCGGTTGCAGGCGCGGTTTGATCAGGACATTGACCGTAAAGGTGCCGTTATTGGCGCGCAGGGCCTCGTCAGTGGGCAGACCGGCGAGTTCGAGGATTTCATAGGCGTTGCGCGCTGGTTGCGGTGCTTCGGGGCTGGGTGATTGCGGCGCGCTCGGCGCTCGTGGCTCGACCCGATTGAGCGGCGGCAGCTCGACCGGTTGCGCCTGCACGCCGTCCGGCGGCTGATTGCTGTACGCCGTGTTGCCGTTGGCGTCGGTGTACTTGTAGATCTGCGCGGCGGCGGGCAGGGCGATCAGCAGCAGAATGTAGAGAAACGTGCGACCCATGAAATCGACCGGGGTTGGAAACGATGGGTAGCAGCATAGGTCAGGTGCGGCGGTTGGCCAAAACCGTTAATAACTGGAATTGAAAAGACTGGTAGCCAAAACACGGATCGTTCCCATGCGGAGCGTGGGAACGATCAATGACCCACCGCTTTCGCGAGCAGGCTCGCTCCCGCAGGGTAAATGAACTGCGCCGGGCAATAAAAAAGGCCTCCCGAAGGAGGCCTCTTTTGTCACGCCACTTTACGCAGCGCTACCGGATCAGCAGCTGTAGTACAGCTCATATTCCAGTGGGTGCACGAAGGTGCGAACCTTGATTTCTTCTTCCGATTTCAGCGCGATGTAAGCGTCGATGAAGTCGTCGGAGAACACGCCGCCCTTGGTCAGGAACGCGCGGCCCTTGTCCAGCTCTTCCAGGGCTTCTTTCAGGCTGCCGCAAACCTGTGGAATCTCTTTCGCCTCTTCAGGCGGCAGGTCGTACAGGTTCTTGTCGGCGGCATCGCCTGGATGGATCTTGTTCTGGATACCGTCCAGACCGGCCATCAGCAGCGCTGCGAAAGCCAGGTACGGGTTGGCAGCCGGATCCGGGAAGCGTGCTTCGATACGGCGGGCTTTCGGGCTCGACACGTAAGGAATACGGATCGAAGCGGAACGGTTGCGCGCCGAGTAGGCCAGCATTACCGGCGCTTCGAAGCCTGGCACCAGACGCTTGTAGGAGTTGGTCGCCGGGTTGGTGAAGCCGTTCAGGGCCTTACCGTGCTTGATGATGCCGCCGATGAAGTACAGAGCGGTATCGGACAGGCCGGCATAGCCTTCACCTGCGAAGGTGTTCTTGCCGTCTTTCCAGATCGACATGTGTACGTGCATGCCCGAACCGTTGTCGCCGTACAGTGGCTTCGGCATGAAGGTCGCGGTGCGGCCGTAAGCGTCAGCAACGTTGTGCACAACGTATTTCAGGGTCTGAACTTCGTCAGCTTTCTTCACCAGGGTGTTGAACTTGACGCCGATTTCGTTCTGGCCGGCAGTCGCCACTTCGTGGTGGTGAACTTCAACCGACTGACCCATTTCTTCCAGTGCGTTGCACATGGCAGTACGGATTTCGTGGTCGTGGTCGAACGGTGGAACCGGGAAGTAGCCGCCTTTCACGCCTGGACGGTGACCCTTGTTGCCGCCTTCGATGTCCTGGTCGGACATCCACGAACCTTGTTCGGAGTAGATCTTGAACATCGAGCCGGAGATGTCCGACTTGAATTTCACCGAGTCAAAGATGAAGAACTCAGGCTCTGGACCGGCGAATACGGTGTCACCGATACCGGTAGCTTTCAGGTGCTCTTCGGCGCGCTTGGCGATCGCACGTGGGTCGCGATCGTAGCCCTGCATGCTCGAAGGCTCGATGATGTCGCACACCAGAATCAGGGTTGGGTCTTCGGTGAACGGATCGAGTACGGCAGTTTCGTCGACCGGCATCAGGATCATGTCGGAGGCTTCGATGCCTTTCCAGCCGGAGATGGAGGAACCGTCGAACATCTTGCCGACTTCGAAGAAGTCGTCATCCAGCGCATCGCGAGCCGGCATGGTCACGTGGTGCTGAGTGCCTTTGGTGTCCGTGAAGCGCAGATCAATCCACTTGACGTCATGATCTTTGATGAGTTGAACCGACTTCGACATAGTGTCCTCCGGGTGAATTAGGGCGGGTAGTGGATGCCCTTAATAATGGTGATGCCGGCGCGAATACTCTGCCAAGGCAACCTGCCTCACAAGGGAGCAAATTGCATGCCAGTGCCCCAGCATGGGTTTTTTGCCCCAAATTCACGCTTATTAAGGCATGCGAGGTTCTGAATCGACAAATCCCGCCCCTTAATGTTGCGTTTAAATTCAGAAATGACCTGTTTTGGTGCAAGCAAAACCTTCTGCACATTAACTGGTTAAACCTTGAGCAATTTCCGCTATAATCCGCGCCCCCCTTTTTCGGCTGGCCGTTCGCGCGCTGTTTTCATGAAACTTATCGTAAAAGTCTTCCCCGAGATCACCATCAAAAGCCGACCTGTCCGGACGAAATTCATCCGCCAGTTGGCCAAGAACATCCGCACCGTGCTCCGTGACTTGGACCCGGCCGTGGTGGTGAACGGCGTGTGGGACAATCTCGAGCTGGAAACCCGCGTTACCGACCCCAGAGCCTTGAAAGAGATGGGCGAGCGCCTGACCTGCATGCCGGGGATCGCGCACTTCCTGCAGATCGACGAGTACCCGCTGGGCGATTTCGACGACATCACCGAGAAGTGCAAACAGCACTACGGCGATGCGCTGGCCGGGAAGATTTTCTCGGTGCGCTGCAAGCGCGCGGGCAAGCATGCCTTCAGCTCGATGGACGTGGAAAAATACGTCGGCAGCAAGCTGCGTCGTGAGTGCGGTGCGGCCGGAATCGACCTTAAAGCACCGCAAATCGAAGTCCGTATCGAAGTTCGCGACAAACGGTTGTTCGTGATTCACAGCCAGCACAACGGCATCGGCGGCTACCCGCTCGGCGCGTTGGAGCAGACGCTGGTATTGATGTCCGGCGGCTTCGATTCGACCGTGGCGGCTTACCAGATCATGCGTCGCGGCCTGATGGCGCACTTCTGCTTCTTCAATCTCGGCGGGCGTGCCCACGAATTGGGCGTGATGGAAGTCGCGCACTTCATCTGGAAGAAGTACGGCAGCTCGCAACGCGTGCTATTTGTCAGTGTGCCGTTCGAGGAAGTGCTGGGCGAAATTCTCGGCAAAGTCGATAACAGTCATATGGGCGTGGTTTTGAAGCGTATGATGTTGCGCGCCTCGTCCGAGATCGCCGAACGCCTGCACATCGATGCACTGGTGACCGGTGAAGCGATCTCCCAGGTGTCGAGCCAGACGCTGCCGAACCTGTCGGTGATCGACTGCGTGACCGACAAACTGGTGCTGCGACCGCTGATCGTCGCGCACAAGCAGGACATCATCGACACCGCCAACGAGATCGGCACCGCCGATTTCGCCCGGCACATGCCGGAATACTGCGGCGTGATTTCGGTCAACCCCAAGACCGCCGCCAAGCGTGGCCGGGTTGAGCACGAAGAGAAAGAATTCGACATGGCGGTACTCGAGCGTGCGCTCGCCAACGCCAAACTGGTGCCGATCGATCGGGTAATCGACGAGTTGGGCCAGGATTTGCAAATTGAAGAAGTCAGCGAAGCGCTGGCCGGTCAGATCGTCATCGACATCCGCCACCCGGATGCCGCCGAGGATGACCCGCTGGAGCTCGCCGGCATAGAGGTACAGACGATGCCGTTCTATGCAGTGAACGCACGTTTCAAGGAACTGGACCCTACTCGCCAGTACCTGCTGTATTGCGACAAAGGCGTGATGAGTCGCCTGCATGCCCACCATTTGCTCAGTGAGGGGCATGCCAATGTGCGCGTTTATCGACCGAGCTAAGTGCCCGGGGCTGTTTGCCTGTGGCCTGCGTCACCGGCCCCCCGACACCGCCGTCAAGCTGTAACGGCCATGCCGGACACTACTGCTAATCGCTGCCATGACTTGTCAGCAAACCGAATCCTCTGATCGAGATACACAAGTGATCGAAAATCTACGCAACATCGCCATCATTGCCCACGTTGACCACGGTAAAACCACCCTGGTAGACAAACTCCTGCGTCAATCCGGCACCCTGGAGCGCAACGAGCTCAACGACGAGCGCGTGATGGACTCCAACGACCAGGAAAAAGAACGCGGTATTACCATTCTGGCGAAGAACACCGCCATCAACTGGAACGGCTACCACATCAACATCGTGGACACCCCGGGCCACGCCGACTTCGGCGGCGAAGTTGAACGCGTAATGTCGATGGTCGACTCCGTTCTGCTGCTGGTTGACGCTCAAGACGGCCCTATGCCGCAAACCCGTTTCGTGACCAAGAAGGCTTTCGAAGCCGGCCTGCGTCCAATCGTGGTGATCAACAAGGTTGACCGTCCAGGCGCGCGTCCGGACTGGGTTCTGGACCAGATCTTCGACCTGTTCGACAACCTCGGTGCGACCGAAGAACAACTGGACTTCCAGGTTGTTTACGCTTCGGCCCTGAACGGTATTGCCGGTCTGGACCACACCGCCATGGCGGAAGACATGACTCCGCTGTACCAGGCGGTAGTCGACCACGTTCCGCCTCCGGCCGTTGACCGTGACGGTCCGTTCCAGATGCAGATCTCCGCGCTGGACTACAACAGCTTCCTGGGTGTTATCGGTGTTGGCCGTATCGCTCGTGGTCGCGTCAAGCCGAACACCCCGGTTGTCGCTATCAGCGCCGACGGCAAGCGTCGCAACGGTCGTATCCTGAAGCTGATGGGTCACCACGGTCTGCACCGCATCGACGTTGACGAAGCAGCAGCCGGCGACATCGTCTGCATCAGCGGCTTCGACGAGCTGTTCATCTCCGACACTCTGTGCGACATCAACACCGTCGAGGCGATGAAGCCGCTGACCGTTGACGAGCCAACCGTTTCCATGACCTTCCAGGTAAACGACTCGCCATTCTGCGGTAAAGAAGGCAAGTTCGTGACCTCCCGTAACATCAAGGATCGTCTGGACAAAGAGCTGCTGTACAACGTTGCACTGCGCGTTGAAGAAGGCGACTCCGCTGACAAGTTCAAGGTTTCCGGCCGTGGTGAGCTGCACCTCTCGGTACTGATCGAAACCATGCGTCGCGAAGGCTTCGAGCTGGCCCTGGGCCGTCCTGAAGTGATCATCCGTGAAGTTGACGGCGTGAAGCAGGAACCGTTCGAAAACGTCACCATCGACATCCCTGAAGAATCCCAGGGCAAGGTCATGGAAGAGATGGGTCTGCGTAAGGGCGACCTGAGCAACATGGTGCCGGATGGCAAGGGCCGTGTTCGTCTGGAATACAACATCCCTGCTCGCGGTCTGATCGGTTTCCGTAACCAGTTCCTGACCCTGACCAACGGTGCTGGCATCCTGACCTCGATCTTCGACCGTTACGCTCCAGTGAAGTCGGGCCACATGTCCGGCCGTCAGAACGGCGTTCTGGTTTCGGTTGAAACCGGCAAGGCTCTGACCTACTCGCTGGAAACCCTGCAGGCTCGTGGCAAGCTGTTCGTAGAACACGGCCAGGAGATCTACAACGGTCAGATCGTTGGTCAGAACAGCCGCGACAACGACCTGGGTGTCAACCCAACCAAAGGCAAGAAGCTCGACAACATGCGTGCTTCGGGTAAAGACGAAACCATCGCTCTGGTCCCACCTGTTCGCTTCACCCTGGAACAGGCTCTGGAATACATCCAGGAAGACGAGCTGTGCGAAGTTACGCCTAAGTCGATCCGTCTTCGCAAGAAGATCCTCGACGAAAGCGAGCGTACCCGCGCTGCGAAGAAAGCCAAGGCG
>NZ_WBRZ01000160.1:0-13227 GCF_008923895.1 Pseudomonas sp. GXM4 | reverse complement strand
TCCGCGTCACTGGACGCGGAGCGTCCCTTGAGGCATTCCCACGCGGAGCGTGGGAACGATCAAATCCCAGTGCTGCAAACAGGCATAAAAAAACCCCACGACCGAATGATACGCGGGGCAAAAAATTTGGTTGGTTGCGGCCAACCAAAGGAGCTCTTTAACAATCTTTACTTGCTGGCAACTGTCTCCGGTTGCCAGCCACCGCCGAGGGCCTTGTAGATCGCGACGATGCCGCGATACAGCTCGACTTCGGCCTGGGCCTGAGTGTCTTCGGCGTTCAGGCGCTCACGCTGGGCGTCGAGCAGGACGAGGAAATCGGTGGTGCCTTCGCGATAGCGGATTTCCGCCAGATCGGCAGCCTTGCGACTCGATTCGCTCTGACGGATCAGCGAGATCAGACGTTGCTGACGCTTGCCGTAATCGCTGAAGGCGTTTTCCGATTCTTCCAGCGCCAGCAGCACCTGTTGCTCGTAGTTGGCCAGTGCGCCTTCGGCGTCAGCATCGGCGCCGCGCAAGCGGGCGCGGACGCTACCCAAGTCAAACGCCGCCCAGGTGATTCTCGGGCCGAGCGCCCAGGCGTTGGCCGCCGAAGAACCGATCTGCGAGCCACGTCCGGCGGTCCAGCCGAGGAAGCCGCTGAGGCTGACGCGGGGGAACAGATCGGCTTTGGCCACGCCGATACGCGCGGTGGCCGAAGCCAGTTGCCGCTCGGCGCTGAGGATGTCCGGACGACGTTGCAGCAGTTCACCCGGATCACCGATCGGCAGTGCCTTGGCGATGGCCGGCAGATCTTTCGGGCTGAGGTCGACGGTCAGCTTGTCCGGTCGTTCGCCGAGCAGGGTGGCGATACGGTTTTTCTGCCGAACCTGTTCCGCCTGCAACTGCGGCACGGTGGCTTCGACGTTGGCCAGACGCGCATCGGCGCGCTCGACATCAAGCTGATCACCGACACCGGCGTCACGCAGGCTGATGGTGATCTTGCGCGACTCCTGCTGGTTGTTCAGGTTGGCCACGGCGATTTTTTCCCGCAGCTGGGCGCCGCGCAGTTGACCGTAGGCGTCGACCAGTTCGGCAATCATGGTGACTTGCAGCTGATACAGATCGGCTTCGGCGGCTTGCTGGTCGGCATCACTGGCTTCCAGATTGCGCTGGATGCGGCCGAACAGGTCGAGCTCCCAGGCCATGTCCAGACCGAGGTCATAGCGCTCGCTATTGACGCGGTCGGTGGTCTGGCCGGGAATCTGGCCCTTGCCCAGGTCACTGCTGGCGCGGCTGGTGATGGTCGGCATCGCGTCATTGCTGGCGTCGTCACGGATTGCCCGGGCGGCTTTCCAGCGGGCGAACGCCACGCGCAGTTCACGGTTGCCTTGCAGCGACTGGCTCACCAACTGGTTCAGGGTCGGATCATCGAATTGCTGCCACCAGATGCCTTCGAATTTCGAGCGGTCGAAGTTCTTTTGTCCGGCGGCGCCGTCGGTGGCGGTGGTGATATTGGCCGCCTCCGTGGCTGGGGTCTTGTAGTCGGGGCCGACGGCGCAGGCGCTGAGGGCCAGCACCAGCAGACTCGGCAGGAAGACTTTCAGACTCATTGTTGCGCCTCCAGTGGCTTTTGAAGAGTGTGCGCCTTGGCTGCTTTGCGCTGCTCGCCGCGTTCGACAAAGTTACGGATCAGTACGTAGAACACTGGCGTCAGCAGCAGACCGAAGAAGGTCACCCCGAGCATCCCGGAGAACACCGCCACACCCATGGCGTGACGCATCTCGGCACCGGCACCGCTGGAGAACACCAGTGGCACCACACCCATGATGAACGCGAAGGAGGTCATCAGGATCGGCCGCAGACGCAGGCGGCAGGCTTCCAGCACTGCTGCGAGCGGGTCGAGGCCTTCTTCCTGTTTATCCTTGGCGAACTCGACGATGAGAATCGCGTTTTTACAGGCAAGTCCTACCAGTACGATCAAGCCGATCTGGGTGAAGATGTTGTTGTCACCGCCGGAGATGATCACACCCGTAATGGCCGACAGCAGGGTCATCGGTACGATCAGGATCACCGCCAGTGGCAGGCTCCAGCTTTCGTATTGTGCGGCGAGCACCAAGAACGCCAGCAGCACGCAGAGCGGGAACACGAACAGCGCGGTGTTGCCGGACAGAATCTGCTGGTAGGTCAGGTCGGTCCACTCGTAGGTCATGCCGTTCGGAAGCTCTTCCTTGAGCAGTTTCTCGATGGCTTTTTCCGCCTGGCCGGAGCTGTAGCCCGGGGCTGCGGCACCGTTGATTTCAGCGGTGATGAAGCCGTTGTAGTGCATCACGCGATCCGGTCCCGAGGTGTCGCTGACCTTGATGAAGGTCGCCAGCGGGATCATTTCGCCTTTGTTGTTGCGTACTTTCAGCTGACCAATCTGATCGGATTCAAGGCGGAACTGCTGTTCGGCCTGAACGTTGACCTGATAGGTGCGCCCGAAGCGGTTGAAGTCGTTGGCATACAGCGAACCCAGATAGATCTGCAGGGTGTCGAAGATGTCGCTGACGGCCACGCCATGGGTCTTGGCTTTTTCACGGTCGATAGCGGCATCGACCTGCGGCACGTTCACCGTGTAGCTGGTGAACAGGCCGGCCAGTTCCGGCACGTTGTGGCTTTTGTTGATGATGTTCATGGTTTCTTTGTACAGCTCGTCGTAGCCGAGGTTGCCCCGGTCTTCGATCTGCAGGCGGAAACCGCCAATGGTGCCCAGGCCTTGTACCGGCGGTGGCGGGAAGATCGCCATGTACGCTTCCTGAATGTTCGCGTACTGGCCGTTCAAGGCGCCGGCAATCGCACCGGCGGACATGCTCGGGTCTTTACGCTCGTCGAACGGTTTCAGCGTCACGAAGACGATGCCGGCGTTCGGGCTGTTGGTGAAGCCGTTGATCGACAGGCCCGGGAACGCTACGGCGCTTTCCACGCCCGGCTGTTTCAGCGCGAGGTCGGACATGCGCTTGATCACGTCTTCGGTGCGATCCAGGCTCGCGGCATCCGGCAATTGCGCGAAGGCCACCAGGTATTGCTTGTCCTGACCGGGTACGAAACCGGTCGGCGTGCTGGAGAAACCGAAGAAGGTCAGCACCATCAGGCCTGCATACACGAGCAGGGCGATGCCGCTGCTACGGATGACCCGGCGCACGGTGCCGACGTAGCCATGACTGGCACGGTCGAAGAAACGGTTGAACGGACGGAACAGCCAGCCGCCGAAGATCTTGTCGAGCACTTTCGAGAAGCGGTCTTTCGGCGCGTCGTGGCTTTTCAGCAACACAGCGGCCAATGCTGGCGACAGGGTCAGCGAGTTGAACGCCGAGATCACTGTCGAGATAGCGATGGTCAGTGCGAACTGTTTGTAGAACTGCCCGGTGAGGCCGGAAATGAACGCCGCTGGAATGAACACCGCACACAGCACCAGTGCGGTGGCCACGATCGGCCCGGTCACCTCCCGCATGGCGCGCTTGGTCGCTTCGACCGGCGTCAATCCGAGTTCGATGTTCCGTTCGACGTTTTCCACCACGACGATGGCGTCATCCACCACGATACCGATGGCCAGTACCAGGCCAAACAGCGACAGGGCGTTGAGCGAGAAACCGAACAGGTGCATGACCGCAAACGTACCGATCAACGATACCGGCACCGCCACCAACGGGATGATCGAGGCGCGCCAGGTCTGCAGGAACAGAATCACCACCAGCACCACGAGTATCAGCGCTTCGAACAGGGTGTGCACGACCGCCTCGATCGAGCCACGAACGAAGATCGTCGGGTCATACACGATGCTGTAGTCCATGCCCTGCGGGAAGCCTTTCTTCAGCTCTTCCATCTTGCCGCGCACTTCGTTGGAAATGTCGATGGCGTTGGAACCGGGACGCTGGAAGATCGGGATCGCCACCGCCGGCTGATTGTTCAGCAGCGAGCGCAAGGCGTATTGGCTGGAGCCCAGTTCAATGCGCGCGATGTCCTTCAGGCGAGTGATCTCACCGTCGTCGCCAGCGCGAATGACGATATTCTCGAACTCTTCTTCGGAAACCAGACGGCCTTGAGTGTTGACCGACAGCTGGAAGCTTTGCGCGGTCGGGGCAGGGGGCGCGCCCAGTTGACCGGCGGCGACCTGACGGTTCTGCTCGCGAATCGCGGTCACCACATCGGTGGCGGTCAGATTGCGTGAAGCGGTCTTGTTCGGGTCAAGCCAGACGCGCAGCGAGTAGTCGCCCATACCGAACAACTGCACGTCACCGACACCACCGAGGCGAGCGAGCTCATCCTTGATGTTGAGGATCGCGTAGTTGGACAGGTACAGCATGTCGTAGCGCTTGTCCGGTGAGGTCAAGTGCACAACCATGGTCAGGTCGGGCGAAGCCTTGTCGACGGTGATACCGATGCGCGTCACTTCCTCGGGAAGCTTCGGCTCGGTCCGGGTCACCCGGTTCTGCACCTGCACCTGCGCGTTGTCCAGGTCAGTGCCCAGGGCGAAGGTGATGGTCAGGGTGATCTTGCCGTCAGCGGTCGATTGCGAGGACATGTACAGCATGTTCTCGACGCCGGTGATCGCCTGCTCCAGCGGAGCGGCCACGGTTTCACCGATGACTTTGGGGTTGGCGCCCGGGAAGTTGGCGCGCACGACCACGGTCGGCGGCACGACTTCCGGGTATTCGCTGATCGGCAACTGGAACAGCGAGATCGCACCGGCGATCAGGATCAACAGCGACAGCACCGCTGCGAAGATCGGCCGGGAAATGAAGAATTGGGAAAAATTCATCGGAGTTGTCGTCCCTTAACCGCGTGGGGTCGTAGCAGCGAGCTTCGCAGCCGAACCCGATGCGCCCTTGGCAGGGGCAACTTTGGGCAGGTTGCTGGCTTCCAGCGCTTGACGTTGTTGAGCGAGGGCGGCGAGGGTCTGCTCGCTGGCCATCGGAATCACTTCAGGGGTGACCGGTGAGCCAGGACGAACCCGTTGCAAGCCCTTGACGATGATGGTGTCGTCCTTGTTCAGACCGTTGCGGACGATGCGCAGGCCTTCGATTTTCGGACCGAGTTCGACGGCGCGGTAGGCGGTCTTGTTGTCGCCATCCATCACCAGCACGAACTTCTTGCCCAGGTCAGTGCCCACGGCTTCGTCATTGATCAGCATGGCGTTGTAGGTGCCGCTGCCGACCAGTTTCAGCCGCGCGTACAAGCCCGGGGTGTAGGTGCCGTCAGCGTTGTCGAAGACTGCGCGACCACGGATGGTGCCGGTTTTCGGATTGACCTGGTTGTCGACGAAGTTCATCTGGCCGAGGTGCGGGTTGCCGTCTTCGTTGGACAGGCCCATGTACACCGGCGTGGTGGCGCCGCGCTGACCGTTGCGGGCCAGTTGGGTGTATTTGAGGAACACGCGTTCGTCGGCGTCGAAGTAGGCGTAGACCTTGTCGGTGGAGACGACGCTGGTCAGCGCGGTGGTGTCGGCGGTCACCAGGTTGCCGGCCGTGATTTCGGCGCGGCTGACGCGGCCGCTGATCGGTGCGGTCACGCGGGTGAAGCTCAGGTTCAGTTTGGCCAGGTCCAGTTGTGCCTGCAGGGCACCAACTGCGGCGCGGGCCTCTTGGGCGGCGCTGGTGCGCGAGTCGGCCAGTTCAGCGGAAATGGCGTTGCTGGCACGCAGACGTTCACCGCGAGCGGCTTCGTTTTCGCTGCGAGTGGCGGTGGCGCGGGCTTGAGCAACCAGAGCTTCGAGGCGGCGTACCTCAGCCTGGAACGGACGCGGGTCGATCTGGAACAGCAGGTCGCCTTTCTTGACCAGCGCGCCTTCAGTGAACGCAACCTGATCGATCTGGCCCGACACCCGTGGACGGATTTCGACGGTTTCCGGCGCTTCAAGGCGCCCGGTAAATTCGTCCCACTCGTTGACCGGTTGTTCCAGCACCTTGGCCACGCTGACTTTGGCAGCGGGCGGGGCGCCGGCAGTCTCCGGAGTTTTGCCGCAGGCGCTCATCACCAGTACGGCCAGCATGGCCAACGGGAAGCGCAAATGTTTGAGTGACTGTTCCATGGATGCAATCCGCCGAAGTATTGAAGATGGGCGGATGATGCTCGGCGCGGGTGTGATGGCACGAATCGAATGAAGCAAAGGTAACTATCATTCGGAATGATATAAGCGCCGAGGCAGCCCTCTAGCATGCACCTTTCGTTAGGGGGCTAACAATGTGTTTTCTCGCAAATCTGTCTTGCGTGACGAGCAATGATCGAGCAAGGCCTTTGTGAGAAGGGAGCCATATATAAAGAAACGGCCATGAAGGCCGTTTCGATCCGCGATGGCGGCTATTGATCAGTTGAAGCCTTTGCGGTTGGCACCGAAGCGATTGGGACCAGGCTGGCTGTCTTGCGCCAGAAACACGATGTTGACGATGGGCAGCAGAATCCACCAGCCGCTGCGGTCAGTGTCGTGCATGCGTCGTACACCAACGGCGAGGCTTGGCAACAGCATTGCCAGGTTGTACAGGCTCTGCAAGGCGCCACCGGTCTTGAGCATGGCGTCAAAAACGCTCATGACAATAGCGATGCCCATGTTGATCAGAAAAAACATCCAGTATTCACGGCGCGTGGCGCGTCCGGTAAACACGGCATATTTCTTCAGTGCCTCCACGTATGGGTTGCCGCTCGCCATGACGGGGCCACTGGCAATGGAATGCAGTGGCGCTTGAGGTGCGCCGCATTGGGGGCATGCCAATGCCAGAGTACTTATTTCCTTGGCGCAACCACGGCAGAAAACCAGGCTCATGTTTTTTTCCCTAAAAAATGGTCAGTCGAAAGACGGGACAGATACATCCCGGTGTTTTCGTTGGTGCAGATGTCGTCGCCAACGAGAGCAGAGACTGAATGCCCGACTCTCCATTGGCGGGGCGGCGGTAATCTAATCGTTACCATAAGGTTTGTCATCGGCTCTCGGCTTACGATTTGTGGGTCTGCGGCTAAACCCAAACCCGATCGTCACCAAATCCACTTGGGGCCAGAGGCATGCGAACGCATTTCGCTCTAACATGAGCTGATATTCATGCCGTCAGCTTCTGCCATCCCCGGGACTCTCATATATGCGCAACCTGCCCCCGACCGCGACCCTGCGGGCTTTCGAAGTGGCCACCCGGCACCCGACGTTCACGGCTGCCGCTCAAGAACTGCACGTAACCCAAAGCGCCGTCAGTCATCAGCTCCGGCACCTTGAAGAACTTTGGGGCTTGCAATTGTTCGAGCGCGGCAAGGCGTTACGCCTTACAACAGCGGGGGCGACGCTGGCGCCGATCGTGCGCGAGTTTTTCATGAGCCTTGAAGCAACGCTGGAGGATCTGCGCGAGCAAAAGGACAGGGTTCGCCTGACCGTCAGCACCACTTATTCGTTTGCCTTGAAGTGGCTGCTGCCACGCTTGCCGAATCTGTCGCGCCTGCACCCGGAGCTGTTGGTGTCGCTGGATACCACGGACACGATCATCCATTTCGCCAGCGGCGAAGCCGACGTCGCCATTCGCTTGGGCAAGGGCAACTACCCCGGTCTGTATTCAGAGTTCCTGTTTGGTGAGCAGGTGTTTCCCGTGGCCAGTCCCGAGATGCTGCAGCGTGTCGGCATGCCGGGCAGTCCCGCCGATTTGCTGCAGTTGCCGTTGCTGATTCGCGACGGCGCCGAGTTGGCGCCGAAATGGGAGGTGTGGTTTGAGTCCGTCGGGCTGGCATTTTCGCCGCTGCGCGAAAGCGTAAGGTTTGGCGACACCAACATGACTGTCGAAGCTGCATTGCTCGGCCAGGGTGTGGCGCTGGTGCGCAGCGGCCATGTCGAAAATGAAATCGGCGACGGCCGCTTGCTGAGGCTGTTCGATGTGCCGTTCACATCGCCGCTTGCCTATTATTTCGTCTGTCCCAAAGGCATCGAAGCCCAGCCGCATATCCTCAAATTTCGCGAGTGGTTGCTCAGTGAGGCGTTGAAAGTGCAGGGCGCGCAGTACTGAGTCATGAGGTATTGCTCATGACTGGATGAAGAGACTTCTCTGTAATGTGGGCTGCAGCGATGACTAAAATGCCGCATGCCAATCCATCTCGTACTCCTCGTTCTGTTCGCCGCGCTCCTGCACGCCAGCTGGAACGCGCTGCTGCGCGGCGGTGCCGATCGGCTCTGGTCGATGACAATAATGTGCGTGGCCATCGCCATCGTCTGCCTCATTGCCACCTTTTTTATGGCCGCGCCTGCACCTGAGAGCTGGGGGTATGCGCTGCTCTCGGCACTGCTGCATGTCGGCTACAACCTGTTCCTGGTGCGCAGCTATCGGGTCGGCGATCTAGGGCAGATATATCCGATTTCCCGCGGCTCGTCACCGGCGCTGATCACCCTCGGCGCCGCGCTGTTTGCCGGCGAAACCATTACTCCCGCTGAGCTGCTCGGCATCGGTCTGGTATCCGGCGGAATCATTTCCCTGGCCTTTCGCGGGCGCAGCCTGTCGGTGCCGAGCCTGCCGTATGCGCTGGGCACCGGTTGTTTCATCGCCGCCTACAGCGTCGTCGATGGCATTGGCGCCAGGCTTTCCGGTGCGCCGCTCGCGTACACGGTGTGGATGAGCGCCCTGTGGGGCGTGCTGATGCCGCTGGTGTATATCGGCCTGCGCGACGTCCGCAGTCTATTTTCCGTACGGCCCGGAATGCTGACCGCTGTGGTCGGCGGACTGGTCTCGTTGCTGGCCTACGCAATCGTTATCTACGCCATGAACGAAGCGCCACTGGGCGCGGTGTCGGCCTTGCGCGAAACCAGCGTGTTGTTTGCCGCATTGCTCGGCTATTTGTTCCTCGGTGAAAAGCTCACCGTCCGCAGGATGCTGGCGTGCGTGGTCATCGCCAGCGGCGCCATCATCATCGGCTGACACAGCCCAACTGCTCAGGAGAACGTCGCATGGATAACGTCTCGCAAGCACCGCTGATTCTGATCACCGGCGGCAGTCGCGGAGTCGGCGCCGCCACCGCCCGACTCGCTGCCGCGCAAGGCTACGACGTCGCCATCAGCTACGTCGCCAACGAGTCCGCCGCGCTGGCGGTGGTGGCGGATATCGAAGCATTGGGGCGCAAAGGCCTCGCGGTGCGTGCTGACAGTGCTGACCCCGAGCAGGTTGCTGAACTGTTCTCGGCTCTCGATTGCTCATTTGGACGGATCGACGTTCTGGTCAATAACGCTGGCGTTCTGGCAAAACAGTCACGCATGGAGGACCTGAGCTTTGAACGCATGCAGCGCATCTTCGCGGTCAATGCTCTGGGACCGATCCTGTGCGCGCAGCAAGCGGTGAAGCGCATGGCTTATCGGCACGGCGGCACAGGTGGGGCAGTGATCAACGTTTCTTCTGCCTCGGCGCGCTTGGGCAGCCCCAATGAATACGTCGACTACGCAGCGTCGAAAGGCGCACTGGAAACCTTCACGATCGGCTTTGCCAAGGAAGTCGCGCGGGAAGGGATCAGGGTCAACTGCATTCGCCCGGGGCACATCTATACCGACATGCACGCCAGCGGCGGCGAACCGGGGCGGGTGGATCGCGTGAAGGAGTCGATTCCGATGGGGCGGGGCGGTCAGCCGGAAGAGGTGGCGCGGGCCATTTTGTGGCTGGCCAGCGCGGAGGCCTCGTTTGTCACGGGTACTTTTCTGGATGTGACTGGCGGCAAGTGATTCGGGTCGGGAAAGAGGCTAAAGGGCTTTCAGGGTCGAGATTCAGAGGGGGCGCCTGATCTTCCTGTTCTTGGCCAGTCAGGTCATGGGGTCAGGTGGTTGATCAGCCGCAGGCAAGTGCAAATGCGCTTCCATGGCGTCATGAAGGAGTCTGACGACCTCGATCACGTCGTCATTTGCCACGCGATAGAACACGATATGGCGCGGGCTCTTGACCGTTCCATGAGTGGGTTTCGCCTGCTGGCGCGAATAGATGAGGTGATAGCTGCGGAGGCCTGGTGCAAGCTCATCGCGGTCATGGCTGCCAATGCGATAAGGCTTGTCGGCCAGCGCTTGGAGCGCTGCAAGGATCAGCGCTTGGTAGCGCTGGCGGGCCTGGTCGCCGAACTGGGTATGCGAGAGTCTGAGTATGTCGACAATGTCGGCGCGCGCGGGGTTGGAAATCCGATATCGCGGCATCCTCAGTGTTTCTCGCGCGCGGGGAGGGAAGCCTCTTGGCTCAAGCCTTCAAGGTAATGTTCCAGATCCCCTTCGTTCACCTGAGTAAAACGCCCACGCTCAAGATCCATGATGCCGATCGAGGTCGCCTGACGCAGTGCCTCGATTTTTGCGGTATCTTCGGCGACGCGCTGCTCCAACAGCCGCAAGCCTTCGCGCATTACCTCACTGGCATTCTGATACCGGCCTGACTGGACAAGGTCATGAATAACCTGTTCCTGGTGAGGAGTGAGCACTACGTTTCGGGTCGCCATAATTATCTCCAGTGCTGGCCAAACCGGTACTTACGAACATTGGCATATTATGCCAATTTGCCCGCCCGGATATTGAATCGGGATCTGATTCCGACGGGGTGCGTTCTACGGCACTTCCGATAAAGCACCCTAGCCGACGATACCTAAAGACTATCCGGATCCCCGAAAAACATCTGCATCCGCGACCTCAACCACCGCTCCCCCGGATCATTATCCTGCGACCCACGCCAGGCCATGTGCAATTCAAAGGTCCGCGTCGGCAGTGGCGGATCTTCAGCCCGCAAACCGCCAGCCGCCGTCAGTGCCTCAGCCGTGTAATCCGGCACGGTCGCGACGATATCGGTGCCCGCCAGCAGCGTGCCGAGTCCGTTGAACTGTGGCACTGCCAGCACCACGTGCCGTTTGCGTCCGAGTTTTTCCAGTTCTTCATCGACAAAACCACTGAGGTCGCCAGCGAACGACACCAGTGCGTGCGGTCGGGCGCAATAGTCGTCGAGGCTCAACGGCCCCGGCACGGTGTCGGCGCGCAGCAGCTTCGGTGCGCTGCGGCGCAGGACCTTGCGCTTGGCGTTGGCGGGCAGGTCGGTGGTGTAGCTGACGCCGATGGAAATCTCGCCGGAGGCCAGCAGGCCCGGCATCAAGATGTAGTTGACCCGCCGCACGACGAGGACGATGCCCGGTGCTTCGGCGCGCAGGCGCTTGAGCAGCATGGGCAGCAGGGCGAATTCGACGTCGTCGGATAATCCAATGCGGAACACCGACGTGCTGGTCGCCGGATCGAAATCGGCGGCGCGACTGACGGCAGTCGAGATCGAATCAAGGGCGGGCGAGAGCAGGGCGAAGATTTCCACCGCGCGGGCGGACGGTTCCATGCTGCGGCCGGTGCGGACAAACAAGGGATCGTCAAACAGGCTGCGCAGGCGCGACAAGGCCGCACTGATAGCCGGTTGGCCGAGGAACAATTTTTCCGCGGCCCGAGTCACACTGCGTTCGTGCATCAATGTTTCGAACACGATCAGCAGGTTCAGGTCGACACGACGCAGGTCATTACGATTCATCTGGAGTCCTGGCAGAGTCATCAAACTTGACGAGGGCGACCATATGAGAACAATGGCCGGCATGAATCTTACGGGGAAAGGCTGGTACTCTGCACCGGAAAATTCAGCTTTACTGCGACGGTGGCAGGCCTTTTTTCATGGATTTTGCCAATGCCGCCCTTGATGCGGAATCAATGACAGGCATGTCGACTATTAATAGCCACTGATGGTCTTGGGTCGAAAGCCCAGATAGAGTTCATGGCATTAGAGGTTACTTTGACGAGGTTTGCGATGTCCCGCACGATCCGTTTTCACAAGTTTGGTCCGGCCGAGGTGCTCAAATGCGAAGAGCATGCGGCTGCTCAGCCAGGTCCTGGCGAAGTGCAGGTGCGTGTCGAGGCAATCGGCATCAGTTGGTACGACACTCTGTGGCGCCAGAATCTGGCGTCGTCTCAGGCACGTCTGCCTTCGGGCCTCGGTCATGAAATGGCTGGCGTGGTCACTGCGGTGGGCGCTGATGTCGACGACCTGTCCGTCGGCGACAAAGTGGCCAGCTTTCCAGCGGAAAGCCCGAACGACTATCCGGTTTATGGCGAGTCGATCGTTCTGCCGCGCACCGCGCTGACCCGTTATCCCGATGTGCTCAGTCCGATCGAAGCGAGTGTGCATTACACGCCGCTGCTGATCGCCTACTTCGCCTATGCCGATCTGGCGCGGGTCAAACCTGGTCAATTTGCGCTGGTGACTGACGCCAGCCACTGCGCCGGGCCGTCGTTTGTGCAATTGGGCAAAGCGCTGGGTGTGCGAGTGATCGCCGCGACCAAATCGGCGGAGGAGCGTGAGTACCTGCTGTCCCTCGGTGCGGAGAAGGTCATCGTCACCGAAGAGGAAGATCTGTTGATGCGCATCAACAAGATCACCGACAACCGCGGCGTCGATGTGGTGTTCGATGGTCTTGGCGGCCCGCAGATGTCGTTGCTTGGCGATGTGCTGGCGCCACGCGGCAGTCTGGTGCTGTACGGCTTGCAAGGTGGTAACCAGACCCCGTTCCCGGCGTGTGCGGCGTTTCAGAAGAACATCCAGTTCTTCGTGCATTGCATCGGCAACTTCACCGGCAAGCCGGAGCTGGGCATTGTCCAGGACCACGTCGCTCTGCAGCGTGCTCTGCGTGACATCAACCAGTTGACCGCTGACCGCGTGCTCCTGCCGCTCAAGACGCGTGTATTCGGGTTCAACGAGTTCGTCGAAGCGCATCGCTACATGGACGAATGCCCATGCCGCGAGCGAGTGGCCCTGCAAGTGGAAACCGCGTAAATCCGCTCATCAGAGTCCGTGGCCGTCACGGACTCTTTTCTGTTTAGATCCTCCGCTGTCAGTAAACCCTTCCCGATATCGAAGCATCGACCCTTCAGCAACTGAACTGGTTTTTGCCTTCGATCTGTATCTTCTAATCACACTATAAGCACTGATAATTGAATGATTACTTTCATCTCAAGGAATGAGCTATGGCTGTGCATTCAATTTGTCCAAGGCAATATCAAATGGCTGGCTCGGCTGGCTTCGTCAATTTCTGTTTAATTGCTGTAGGGCGTTTCGGAAGTTGCTTCTCCTTTTCTTGTAATGATTTGTCGTGGGACGTTGTGGGAAGTTTCCTCAGATCATTTTCGAATGGCGAAAGCCCAATGAATACGGGTGGTTGAACGTGACGCTTGGCATCTGGATGGCTTTATTCAGGGGAAGTGTTTCAAATAAC